>NZ_JBLVQN010000040.1:0-57396 GCF_058323225.1 Neobacillus sp. PVCKKU3 | reverse complement strand
GGAACGGGGTGGTTAACCGTAATATTATCCGTTCGTGCAATCTCTTTTTGATAATCTTCACCATATACAATTTGCACTACACCCATCCTAAAAATAAGGACAGAAAATAACAAAAACACAATCATGAAAAGAATATTAACTCGGTCCAGTTTAACGTTTTTCTGTATATTCCTAGTCATCCAACCAACCTCTCATTATGTAAGGACAATTTTTTCGAAAAATTAAGACATCTTTTCAGATGCCTAATTGAAATAAAATACGATCACCCTCATCCAGTAGTTAGGTCTATTTTACGTTGTAACAGGTAGTAACTTCCAGTTAAATGCATACGAAAGAAACACGGGGACGGTTCTTCTGCATCATGAAGCGGAAGAACCGTCCCCGTGCGTCATTTCGGTATCGTAAATGGCAGAACCCATTTTCCTGCGATTCCGTCTGTCCGCTTGATGACAAACCGATATTCACCTGCTCCTTCGAGCGGCGGAAACAGGATATCCCCCGTTCCAGCCCTGGAAAACCCGCTTGTTCTAAATCCTGCGGAAAGGAATTCATAACGGGTGCCATCTGAGGCTTTTTCAATATACATCACCAAATTTTCATGTGCCACTGACTTTTTAAATTCAGCAGTATAGTCGAGTTTTGTTGAACTTGGAGTCAAAGTGACCTTCTTGAGATTTATTTCCACTTCTTCATTGGTAACAACTGCTGCCGGATGAATCGTTTCCTTTGCATCCTGCCATTCCTGCACCCACTCCATGGTCCACGGCCCAATCTTATCCTTCGAAAAATCAGTTGTCGTCCAATTCAGTGCTGCTATCTCCAGATGGAACCTGACACCCAATACTCGCTGCCAAGCAGGGGCAGCAGGAAATTCAATCATTCCTTTATTGGTATCAGATTCCATGCTTACACTATAAGAGTTATAACGGGACATTCCAAACTGATCTACCAGCTTAATACTCTCCGGCATCCAGCTCCCTGAATCCCCAGGTGGCGGGTTCAGTTGAAAAAAGATAACGGTACGGTTGCTATCTGCATAAGTTCCGACGATGTCGATACGAAAACCATCAACGGTTGTCGACAGCTCCTGAGCTTGAATATTCCCTTTTTTCGCCTCCCGAAGCAACCCTACATCTTGCTTGGAAATGAGGTGTTCCGCAAATGGGACTGACTGGACGGCAGCATAAGCAAATGCCTCCCACCTTGGCATGGCGTAGAAGCTAAATTTCAGAAGACCCAACATCAATACTAGTACAGAGGCAGTTAATATCGTTCTTTTAGCAGTAAGATACCAGACTTTTGCTTTTATTGTACTTTCCGTCTTTAATGTATCGCCCTCTGCCATCGCCCGTTCTGCCATTTTTGCAAAATCAGGATATTCACTGATTTCTTTCTGAAAATAGTTTCTTAGCATGTTTTCAACTTCTATATCCTCGGTGTTGCTGACTGGCGCAAACCTTTTATCGTCATTGTTCATGATTTGCCCGCTCCTTACCAAAATGATGAGTGTATTCCTTAGGCATGTTCTTCCTTATTGTTTTAAGCGCCCGGTGAATCCGCGACTTAATCGTTCCTTCCCGCATTCCTGTAATTTCAGCAATCTGCCGGAAGGTAAATTCTGCTGCATAGTGCATCGCAAGCAAATGGCGGTCCTCCTCAGAAACCGTTTGAAGAAGCCAGTCAATTTCCTCGCGGTCTTCGATTCTCTGGTAGGAATAATGCGCATCTGCCTGTTCCCAATCCAGGTTGTGCGGCGTCTCACGATTCTTGGTTTTGTTTTTATCAAGAAATACATGCCACAATACCCGGAAGAACCAGCCCTTTAGATTATCGCGTACACCTTTCCCCGATTTCCATGCCCTAAAGAAAGCCTCCTGGACGACATCCTCTGCTTCACTCCTATTTTTAGTCCAATACAACGCCAAGCGAAATGCTTCGGGACCCACCATCTCACAAAACCTCGTATATTCACCCGGACTATCGATTCTATATTCGTCATTCCCTAAAGCCAAGCAGCACACACTCCCTCGAAAAACCTTCTATATAATACGACTTTGATTATCCAAAAATCGTTGCATAAATTTAGTGAAACATAGGGACGGTTCTTCTGCCTCATGAGGCAGAAGAACCGTCCCCATGCATCACTATTGATTAATGCGATGGTTTCCAATCGGATATATCTATATATTGTATTGCATAATTACCAGAAAACAGTAACATTAGTGATATACGTCCTTTAAAAATGCCCGGCTAATCCCTTGGCATTTTTGTTATGTATAAGTATATTTTTTAAAAAAATAATGATAGGGGTGTTGCAGCTTTATGAATCTTTACGGAAAAATCTTCAAAGAATATTGGAATCCCTATGTAGCTATTAGTATTGCAGGATTAGTAAGTGCATTGTACTTTGGCATTACCGGTACTGTTTGGGCCGTGACTGGGGAATTCACAAGATTAGGCGGACATATTTTAGGATGGTTCGGTGTCGATGTTTCGGATTGGGCCTATTTTCAACTGGTCGGCCTTCAAGGGACTCCCGTCAGCCGGACAGATGGCTGGATTGTCATCGGAATGCTGGCTGGCGCACTCATTACAATTCTCCTAAGCAACAGTTTCAAAATCCGTGTTCCGAAACAAAAAAGGCGGTTGGTACAAGGATTTATTGGCGGAATTATAGCAGGGTTTGGCGCCCGTCTCGCTCTTGGCTGTAACTTGGCCGCCTTTTTCACAGGCGTCCCTCAGTTTTCGTTCCATTCGTGGATTTTTATGGCCGCCACTGCAATCGGGACCTTGTTTGGCGTTAAGGTTGTGAACACAAAATGGTGGCGAGGCAAGCCTACACTAATGAAAGGGACGATGTACCCAGTTGTTACCGAGCATGTCCAAAAAAGAAACATTCAGCCTATCTTGGGTGTAGTCTTTGCCTGTCTTTATATTGGTGTCATTCTTTACTTTTTCGCAGCAGGCAAAACTCTTTTGGCGGTTGCATGTATAGCTGGGGCCTTGTTTGGCATTCTCATTGAACGCGGACAAATTTGTTTCACTTCCGCTTTCCGCGATTTATGGATCAGCGGCCGTGCCGTTATGTCAAAAGCCATTGCCGTCGGGATGATGATTAGTGTCGTGATAACATTCATCTATATTCAAAACGGCTCTGTTGCTCTCATCAAAATTGCTGCTCCGAGTACTGTAATTGGCGGGCTGTTATTTGGATTTGGTATTGTTCTTGCCGGCGGCTGTGAAACCGGCATGATGTACCGGGCAATGGAAGGTCAATTGTTATTCTGGGTTGTTGGTGCAGGAAATATCGTCGGAGCTACATTTTTGGCATACGGCTGGGACCACCTTGGGATTTTTCATGCCCTTGGGGAAAATTGGCCGAAGGTAAACTTAATTGAACAATGGGGACCTACAGGAGCCCTGGTTGGTACAATGGCTATGCTGCTTGTTTGGTTTTTACTTTCAAACTGGTGGGAAAAGCGGTTCCGTTATGGGACTGGAATCAAACACGAAAAGAAAGAACGGATTTCACACGTTACAAAGGAGGCATAATTCATGTCACAGGTGATGGATGTTAACTACACTTTAGACATTCGCGGCGAGCCATGACCATACCCTGTCATTTATGCGCTGGATGCGCTAAAGTCTATGAAAATCGGGGAAGTATTACAGGTCATCGCGGACTGCCCGCAATCATTCCGAAGTGTGCCTGAGGAAGCCGTCAAACACGGCTATAAACTTATAGCCGAACCGAAAAAGGTTGGGCAGGATATTTATTTTTATATTAAAGTGGTGTGAAGCACAGGGACGGTTCTTCTGCTTCGTGAAGCAGAAGAACCGTCCCCGTGCATCATTTTTGACTGATGAAATCACGGAATTGATCCATATCGAAGTTTTTCCCGGGGCAGGTCTTGGTTGTCCCCGGTAACTCGCGATGACCTAAAACATCGGATACAGGGATCTTGAACTCGTTCATTAAATAGTGGCAAAGTTTTTTCGCTGACGATAATTGCTCTTTTGTCGGATTGTCGACATCAAAATCGCCAGTAAGACAAATACCGAGTGATACTTCATTATAATGATAAGCGTGGGCGCCTACATGGTAGCCTCTCCCCTTCAGAATCTCTCCGTTTGCTTCAATAAAAAAGTTATAGCCAATTCCACTCCATTTCCGTACCGCTTGGTGAAAGTGGTGGGTCTTATAAATATCCCAGCCCTGTTCCTGCGCATGGTGAATAATAATGTATTTTATCTGACCAGGAATTTTTTTTAACGGTTCGGAAAATTGTAAATGAGCATCCCTGACAAAGTTAGGTTCTTTTAACATGAAATCACTCCTAAAAATCAAGAAACACCCCATCTGGGATAATGTCTTGATGATCGATTTGTTCACGGACCTTTACTGATTGGAGATAACGAAAATGCTTGTCTCCATATATCTCTTTCTTTATTTCCAGACATTTTTCCATATATCCGGTTACGGCTGCCTGCTTACTTAATAAAAAGGATAACACAGCAAGATTGTGATAGACCTTTGCTGCTTCCGCGGAGGAGTCCCCCAAATTTTCAACCACGATTAGCAAAGCCTTTTGATAAAGATTTAGCGATTTCCGATACTTTCCTTGCCGTATGTATACGTTCCCTAAATGATTTAGAGCCTGGCTAAAGTTAATATTGGTCATACCAAAGACTTTTTTACCAAACTTAATCACCGCAAGCCCCATCTTTGCCGCATCCTCGTATTCCTTTTTATGGTGATAAAAATAGACAAGACTGATATAAGCTGCGGCAATCTTTCTTTCATCATAATTCTCCGGCCTTTTGCGGATTTCGATTGATGTTAAATAGAGAGGCTCCGCTTCCTCCAGTCTGCCCATATCTTGATAAAGTGTCGCAAGGTTGTTGGCAGATAAGGCAACACCAAGGTGATTTGCTCCCAAGACCTCCTCCCTAATCCTTAATGACTCTAAATATAAAGGTTCCGCTTCCTCATATTTCCCCTGATTATGAAAGATGGTAGCCAAGCCATAATAGGTTTTTGCTGTAAAGCTATTATTGGGCCCGTATACCTTCTCAGCAAGATCCACTGCTTTTCTAAATTGCTTTTCCGCTTCTTGATATTTTGTTTGTTTAAAATAAATAAAAGCCAAGTCATATACAATGATTGCCAATAACTGACCTGCCTTGTCTGTTGGCATCGGGTCAAGATAGTTGATTAGCTGCTGATGCAGAGGAATGGAAACCTCCCACTTACCGTAATTAAAAAATCTGGAGTCCTCCGCTCTGAACCATTCAACAAACTCCTCTAACGGCATCAAATTCTTCACCGCCAAACTAAACCCATGGAAAAATGATTCATCCAGCCAAAAAGAGGGCTTTTCTACCGTTGATTTGAACTCAAATTGACTTAGCTGTGATGAAAAGTATTGGAATAAAAACTGGTTTCCTTCCATAAATTTATGATTTCCAATATGGTCGCGCAAGCTTTCACGCATCAAAGAATGCATTTCCCATCTTCCATCAGCACCCATTTTTATAAAAGAAAAATGAATAAGGTCATTAAAATCATCCGCATAAAAGCCAATATCAAATTGTTTCACAAGCAGTGTAAATAACTCGCGATCCCAGGAACGGGTGAGAGCCAACAACTCTAACGCTCTTCGTTCACCCTTTGTCAGGTATTTCATGAACCGAGTGAACAGCTTTTCTACATTTTTCTCAAATTGGAAATCTTCCTTAACGGGGTCCCGTTCTTTTGAAATCCTTTTAAATAAATCGACGGAAAGTTCAATCGAATAAGGCAGTCCTTTAGAGTAGCCCAATATTGTAGAGATGATTTCTTCTTGATGAATGCCGTGACGGCGTAAAATCTCCGCTCCAACTTCTTCCCCTAATGAGGTGAGCTGCGTCTGAACGATGACATCATTCCATTCGTTATCTGTCTCTACCCATCGTAACCGTTCACGTCCAAAGATCACCCATGTTACGCCCGGGGTAACTTGAATCCACTCGCGAATCCATTCATCTACGTAAAACTCGTCCCCTTTTAAACGCTGGTCTTCCCATAGAGCTTCATATGTATCTATAAAAATATAAAGTTTAGCGGAATTTTTTTGGATATATTCCATCAAATCCTCACTGAAAATTTGCGGCAGCAATAAGAGGAGTTCCGATGCTTCTTTATCAGACAACAAAGATAAATAGCTCATTTTCCTTTCATTTAAATACCTTGTTAATAATTTATGGCCTTTATGATATAAGTTATATATCTTAGGAACAAGACTAATGCCCGGAATTTCCTTTACGGTATTGATGACATCTAAAAGGAAGTCACTTTCATCTAATAGCGGGGCGGATGAGTCATTTAAAGCGAGATTTGGGTATGCTTTATTCATGTACAAGGAATAGGCGATGTCAAAGAAGGCGAAATTTATTTTGTACTTTTTCCCTAAAGATTTTCTTAAATGAATAAGAGCATTATCAATTTTTTGATGCTCCTTTGTTTCAAAATTTAGAACGCCAACCGTATCCAAGTTCTGTTGGATTCTTTTGACCATTTCCTTCCTGAGGGCTGTTTTCCCAATGCCTCCCACCCCATAAAAGGAGCGAACCTTATATGTTTCCAAGGAAAGCGGAGCCTGGTTATCCTCCCTAAAAAAGTCCAGTAAGATTTCTTCACGACCAACGAAAATATCACTAGACTGCCGACTTAACTTCTCCTCTAAACTCGGTCTCTTAAATGCCATACAACCACCCTATATATTAAAAAGTATATGCTATTTATTATAACAGGATATGATGCATGGGGACGGTTCTCGTGCATCATAAGCAATATAAAAAGGGAGACGGTTCTTCTCCTTTTGAAGCAGAAGAACCGTCCCTTTGCATCATTTAAGTTTCCAAGCCAATTTCCACATTTCATATGTATTAACAAGTTCCCTTTTCATTATGAGTTGAAGTTTTTCGTCATGAATTAGCTTATCGTTTGGAAAGGAGCTTAAAATCCGAAGCATTCTTTTATCATTCGTTATCATATCTCCCCATTTTGGGTCACTTGTATAGTTCAAAAACCACTCCTGCTGCTTTACCCATTCCATATTTTCCTCTGCCCTTCTTTGTTTATAAGGCAAACGGAAAGCGAAAATAGAAAATATAGATGATAGTCCTTCCGCTAACTCACCAAGCACTTTCATACACCCCTTATATTCATATTTAACTTTTAAAATAAAAAACTACAAATTTGAATTTTATACCAATTCCCAGACCTTCTTCCATTATAATGAAATCAACAAAAAAAAGGGAGTGTTGGATGGAAGCGAAAGACAATTGGAATCCCCATTTATATGACAGTTTTCAGTCCGAGACGCCAGGAACCTAGACTATCATTGCGAATTAGATGCCGTATTCTCCAACGCCACTCATCATTAAACGTGTTATAATATGTTAACTACATTACACTTTAGGTTTACCTATAACATTAAATAGGGGGAGAATTATGTACAGGCTGCGAGGTCATCATCTCTTTTGTCTTCTTGGCTATCGGGGAATGGGCTATTCCGAAGAATACGTGAAAAATATGACACGTTTGCATCAAAACTTAAGAAAAGACCCCACAACTTTAATTCATCTTGTAAATGGACCTGATCAGTTGTGCGAAAAATACCCTAACACCGGGCAATACCACTGCGAAGACAATCATATTTATTCTAGAGACGCCGCTATTTTAGAGAAAATGGGGCTTAAAATCGGGGAAATTCTGAGTTGGGAAGAGGTCGAATCGCACATCCGAAAGTTTGTTGTCCCCGCCGATATTCAAACCATCTGCGAAACATGCTCCTGGCGTTCCTACGGAGTTTGCGAGGAAGGGATTCAAGAGATTCATGACGGGAAGGGCTTACGGGAAGTTAAGTGAAACATGGGGACGGTTCTTCTGCCTCTGAGGCAGAAGAACCGTCCCCATGCATCATTTTATGCCCAGAAATTTTTCGTATTTTGATAATAGTTCCATATAAATGGGCGGCGGTGCGACATCTGGTTTCTTTCTCCTGACTTTCCGCAGTGCCTGTTCACGATCTAACCGATATCGGTACATATAAAAAGCAGTTAGAATAAAACCAGTTCTGTGTATGCCAAACCTGCAATGGATTAGAACTCGATGTCCCCGGTCCACCAGCTTGTTTATTTGCCTCATCAAATTATCTAACCATTCCACACTTGGTTTAACCCAAAGAAAGATGGGAGACCAAATCATAACTCTCCTTGAAAAATCAAATTCAGGCTGGTCAGGGGTTATGCGGAGGTTTACGATTGCCGTTATTTTTCTTCTAACAAAGTCCCAGTCATCGGAAGAAATACTCCCCCCTGCGTACAATCTTCCTGGGATCATTTCAATATGGTTCAATTTGGTTACTCCTCCGTATTTGATTAATTTACATTATGAAAAAAGAAGGTTAAAGGTCCCCATCCTTCCTATCCCAGAATTTTTTACGAGCAAACAAAAAACGACAATGTTTGACGATAACATTTAGTAGAATAGTAGTTACAATTTAATCATTTTGTTAAAAAATAGTAAAAATTGAAACATAACCAATATATTGAACGTCTATAGGATTGATAGCTGAAATTACCTAGGGTGGGGGGATTCTTTTTGGAAAGTACGGTAAATATTAATGAAATCAATCAACAACGCGCAAATCCAACAAAACGGTTTGCAAACTGGAAGTTTATCACTGGATGTATCATTATTGTTCTTGCAGTTATTGCAGCAGGCAGCTATTATCAGGCAACCCACTTTAATTCAAATATCAAGATTAATGGCATTAAAGTCAGTGGAATGAGTGCTGACCATGCACTTGAAAAGTTAAAAGCATCCCCATTAAAAAACGTGGTCTATATCGGTGATCAGCAAATTATAGATGGGGAAGATACGAAGATGGCATTTACGGACAAAGATTTGGCCGATGTCGAAAAATTATTAAGAAGCCAGTGGACGTTTTTTCCGTCTTCAAAAGCAAAAGATTATTCATTAATGCCTGGCAATCAGGACCAATACCGAAATCAGACGTTGAAAAAACAATTGGAAGAAAAGCTGCTATCCATGAATCAAAATTTAAAGGTGCCTCAAGATGCAGTTGTTCGTTTGGAACAAGGTAAAATTGTTGTCTCTAACAGCATTGACGGTGAACAGTATGATGTCGCCAGTCTTTTAAAGGATTACGAAAAGCACGAATACATTAGTGAAATCCGTCTTAATCCCGTATACATACAGCCCATTAAAGAAGACAGCGAGTTTGTAAAAAGTCAACAGAAAAAGCTGGAAGAATTCCTTGCGCAGACTGTTGAATATAAGGTTCAGGATAAAGTTTTTTCGTTAAACGCAGGCGAATTAATTAAAAATGCCTCCATTTCAAAAGATTTGCAGATTAAGATTGAAGATGCAAGTGATATAAAGAATAAGATTGCTGAAATTAATAATTCACAATCCACATTAAATAAAGATTTCTCATTCAAGACCCATTCAGGTTCAGTGATATCGGTAAAAGGCAAAGGCTATGGCTGGGCCATAAACGTTGATAAAGAAATACCGCGGATTCTGGCCGCCTTTGAAAATGGGGAGAAATCCGTGGCCGCCTCCAATATTTATGGTAAAGGCTGGAAAGGTGAAGGCTACGGATATGATACGATTACGAACAATGGCATTGGCGATACGTATGCCGAAGTCTCTATTGCTGAGCAACGGATTTGGATATACAAAAATGGACAATTAGTCGTCACGACGAATGTAGTAACAGGCACACAGAACACCGGTCATGGTACATCACCAGGAGTGTGGTATATCCTTTATAAGCAAACATCTGCCATCCTAACGGGTAGAGAAAACGGAAAAATCACTTATCAGACTCCTGTTAATTATTGGGCCCCGTTTACGAATGACGGACAGGGGTTCCACGACGCCAGCTGGCGGTCAAATTGGGGAAGTAAAGCCTATCTTGCGGCAGGGTCACACGGCTGCGTCAACACACCGCCAAGCGTGATGAAAACCGTGTACAATAACCTCAGTGCCTATCAGCCGGTTATCGTTTATTAAAGATGTGAAATATGGGGACGGTTCTTCTGCCACTTTTTGAGGCAGAAGAACCGTCCCTTTGCACATCAAAAAGTAATGGTATTTATATCCAACGGAAAGTAAAATAGACATGTAGGTATTATTTTTATTAAGGGGCGGATCGGTATGATTATCGTAACAACTGAGAATATTGCGAATCATAAAGTGACAGAAGTGTTAGGTCCTGTATTTGGACTAACTGTCAGGGCAAGAGGAATTGGCAAGGATATTATGGCTTCCTTAAAGGGGCTTGTCGGCGGCGAAATCAATCAGTATACAGAAATGCTTGAAGATGCCAGGAAACAAGCAATCGACCGAATGGTGAAAAATGCTGCCGCAATGGGGGCAAACGCGATCGTTATGATGCGCTTTGACTCAGGAGAAATCGGCCAGAATATGAGTGAAATTGTTGCTTACGGAACAGCTGTTGTTGCGGAAAAGGAATAATAAACAATGAAGTGGATTTTGGGATTTTACGGCATCCAATTCTTCATCCTGATTATTCTAATCATCCTATCCTGGCTCATTTGGGACCGCCGCTTCAAGAATAAACATGGACAGCTAGTACCTAAAGGCTTTATCCGAACAAATGAGGTATCCATTGATCCAACCACAAATAAAAAATTAGTCGTTTACTTCAATCCGGAAACCGGAGAGCGCTTCTATAAAGAAGATTAAAACACGGGGACGGTTCTTCTGCTTCATTTTTTGAAGCAGAAGAACCGTCCCCATGCATCCCCATGCATCATATTCCATAATAACCGCAAACAACCTGGCCGACAGCTTTTGCTGCTACTAGGAGGGCGTCTTCGTCAATGTCGAATTTCGGATGGTGGTTGAAGTATGGCTTTTCAACCCCTTTTGGTGTACAGCAAATGTAGAAGAAGCAGGCTGGGAATTTTTTCGCATAATGCGCAAAGTCCTCTGATGGTGATAATTTCGGGAATTCCTGTACTTCCGTAATATCTTTATCATTTGCATTTTTAAGAACCTCTGCTACCATTTCCGTTAGGTCCGGATTATTATAGAGCGGCGGATAGTCAGGCGTATACGTCAACTCACAAGTAACGTTAAATTCTTCTTCAATCCCTCTTGAAATACGGCGAATTTCCGTTTCGATTAACGTACGGGTTTCATCTGTCATTGCCCGCACGTCGCCTTCAATTTCGACACTATCCTTAATGACATTAAACGTACCCTTTCCATCAAATGACCCAATCGTGACGACGCCCATATCAAATGGGTTTAAGCGGCGGCTGATAACGGTTTGAACAGCCGTTACAAAATGGGCACCGGCTACAATCGCATCATTGGCTAAATGAGGCGAAGAACCATGGCCGCCTACCCCTTGGACCTTTAATTTAAAGTAGGCACGTCCAGGAAAGACGTATCCACTGTTATAGCCAACAACCCCTGAAGGTCCCATTGGCAGTAAATGAATACCGAAAATATTGTCCAAATCATCAAGCAGCCCTGATTCGATCATGCCGATCGCTCCGCCTGGCGGTACCTCTTCAGCAGGCTGGTGAATAATTTTAATCGTACCAGGGATCTCATCCTTTAATTGGATTAAACAGTCAGCTAAGATCATGAGATAGGCTGTATGGCCGTCATGAGCGCAGGCATGCATGACACCTGGATTTTTCGATTTAAACGGGACATCGGTTTCTTCAAAGATTGGCAGAGCATCAAAATCAGCGCGTAATCCAATCGTCTTCCCTGGCTTTCCGCCAGTAATCGTCACGATTAACCCGTTACCGCCGCCCACTTTCCGGTCTACCTTGACATCTTTCCCTTTGTAAAACTCTTCAATATATCTGCTTGTGTTTTCTTCTTGAAACGATAGTTCAGGATGTTCATGAAGATATCGGCGAATTTCGATCATTTCATCTTTACGCTCTTCTAACATTTGCATAAGTTTGTTCTTCATTCCCAGTTCCTCCATTTCATCTTTTTTGCAAAAATTCCCCACATTAACTTGCTTGTGGTTCGGCCTTCATTACACGCCCCCGCTCTTTCTCTTTCCCTGCATTTTGCGGAACCATGATGATAATTGACAACAGCGCCAGCACACCAAAGATCACATTCACGATGACGCCTGCGGTTGCTGCGACTTCAATGCTGGTAACGGCCGCCATTGTGCTGTAGACTGTCGCGGAAATCGCCACACCGAAGGCGCCGCCAAGCGAACTTGCCATTTTATAAATTCCGGCTGCTTCCCCCACTTTATTAGATGGAGCATTGGATACTGACGTATCGGTAGAAGGTGTTGCATATATTCCAAGTCCCAGACCAAATAAGGCAAAGCCAATAAACACGGCAATCGTATATGTTAAGTCGTTCAGGAAGGTTAATCCCATCATTGCAACGCCAATAGTTGTAATAATCGTTCCCCAAATCATCGGTTTCTTCGCGCCAACTTTTTGAAGAATTTTCTCACCGACACGAATCATGGCTAACACCGCAACCAAGTAGCCGAGTGACAGCATACCTGATTGGAAGGCTGTGAATCCCCTACCGACTTGAACGTAAGTGTTGGCGACAACAAGTGTGCCGGCAATTGCATTTAATAGGAAGTTTGAATAGGTTGCTCCTGCATACGGCTTATTTTTAAATAAAGAAAAGTCGATTAGCACGATTTTTTTGTTTTTTTCCACCTTGAAAAAGACAATCGCTCCAATAATCGCAACAGCTGCAAGAATGATGGTAGTTGGGCTTGTCCATCCTAAGTCTGCTCCAAAAGCGATAAATACGTTTAATGCAAGCATGGTAATAATGAAGATGACTAATCCTGCGTAATCGAATTTAAAAGCACCGGATGTTTCTCCCTTACTTTCTGGAGTATCTTTGATTAAAAACATACCAAGAAGAGCAAATATGATGGAAAAGATAAATATCCATCGCCATCCCATGTAAGTAGCAATCGCGCCCCCGGCGAATGAACAAACACCTGATCCGCCCCACGAACCGATGGACCAAAAGCTTAATGCCCGCTGCCGATCTGCTCCCTCATAATACGCTTTTACTAACGCAATGGTTGCCGGCATAATACATGCTGCAGACAAGCCTTGAATGATACGACCGATAATAAGAAGAACCGCCCCTTGGGCAAAAACTAAACAAAGGGACCCGATAATGCTTAAAATCAATCCAATATTGGTAATTTTTTTACGTCCTATTTTATCTGCGAGCCCGCCTGCAGCCACAATAAACATCCCTGAAAATAACGCACTTAAACTAATCGCAATATTCAACGCCTCTAGTGATACCCCTAAATCCGCTTGAACAGATGGGACGACGTTGACCATTGCTTGTGCAAACAGCCAGAATGTAATAACGCCAAACACAATCCCAGTAATTAATTTATTTGTACCTTTATAGGTGGTCATCATAAATTCCTCCTTGACCTTATAATTTGTTTTTTTAGTCTTAATTAACCTGCAAGTGTGAAGGTGATTTAAATCATCTTGTGCCTTTATTATAAAAAAATGACCCCTTGTAAAAGGAGTCATTTTTTGTGCAGATAACCGTATCGTCGAAGGTATTTATTAACTTTAAAAATAGGAATGCAAAATTTTACGGTCAATTTTTTACCTTATAGAATTACTTTTCTTATTTCAAAAAAGTGAACCGCATTTACAGTTAAATAGGAGTAAAACGACCACTCCTCATCAATCATTTCATCAAAAACCTCTAAACTTGGATGGCTTGTCCGGATAATATAGTCAATAATCTCTTGGTCCATCCCATATTTACTATTGTTTTCCCGCCAGTTTTTATAAAGGGCCCCATGGTCCTTATCAAAGACATATTTGCGAATTTGATATTCACCGCAGGGAATCCCTTTAATCGTTACCCGCATTTCCCTGATTAATTTTTGCAAAAAAGTTTCTTCAATTGAAAAATAGGGGTTCACAATATTACTGTTCATTAACACAAGCTGATAGCCGCGTTCATTTTCTGTCATGATATAAGACGGACCCTTTGCGACTACTTTACCTTGCAATTTTTTGAAGAATGACATGGCATAATAGACAGGCCGCTTTCCATTAAAATAATGAAACAGCTCCATTCCTTCTAGAGGAAGATCTTTTCCCCCCATATTTTGCTCGTGTGTTTCGGTATTAATCCAGAAACCGAGCGTTTTCACGTCATCTGAAACTTTAATCGCATCATTTAAAATTAAAGCTCCCCGGAAAAAGGTTCCGTTCGTATAACGGGTATTTCCTGAAATGGTGTTCCATGTCAGCAAATGCAGCGGCTTCTCGATGGAATGCGCTTTTAAATATTGCTTTAATTTTTCCGTTTTTTCCTTGATAAAATCTTTTGCTAACCGATAATGACGGTCGATTAATTCTTTAAAATCAATCACTTCATTAGGGCTGACTTTATAGGCGAGAAAATCTATTTCCGCAGCTTGCTGCAAAATCCACTTATACTGGTCATTTGTTGTACCTATCGTAAATGAAAAAGGTAAAAACGCCCCTACTTGAATCGAAGGAATTTCTGTTTTTATTAACTTCCGCAGTTTCAAATAGAATTTCTCTAATTGTTTACTCGCAAAAGCCTGATCAAATGTTTCTGAAAATAAAAAGCACCAGGTGGCAAGATAACTTTCACCGAATACTTGTAAGCAGTGTTTTAAAAAGCTCTTCAGTTTATGAAGATAGGCATTTTCATCGGATGATATTTCGGCATAGTTTACTTGAATATATAAAGACAAATCATTCGTTTTCATAAACTGAATGACTTCATCCGAATTATAATAAGGTGATGTCGTTGGTATTAATTCATCTGTTTCTACCGCTGGAGATATCGTTCTCCCACTTAATAATTTCTGAATTCCAACATATTTGATTTGTAAATCTTCTTTTGCTAACAGCACTTGTGTTCGAACGGGGTTCTTTAGTAATTCCCTTAGTTCGCCGATCATTAAAATAGGGTTTGGATGATTTAATATTTTTCTGTTTACCGAACTCACATCAATTTCCAGCTCTTCATAGCCGGCTTCTGTATTACTAAAGGGTTTGGTAGTTTCACCTTCTGCTATAAGAACGCCTAATTTCATTAATATATCTGGAGAACTAAGAAGGATCTCTGATTCTTGCAGCTGAAGGCTTTCAACCAGAACAACTTTTTCCTGTGAGTGCTTTTCACGAAAAGTATGCGGCGTTTCACCATATACCTTTTTAAACAAATTTGAAAAGGATTTGGTATTGGGGAAGCCATTTTTCAATGATATATACGTAATTGATTCGGTTGTATAGAGCAAATCCTTAACGCTGTGCTCTAAACGGATATTCATTAAAAAATTGATAAAGCCTGTCCCTAATTGCTGTTTAAAATATCGCGAGAAATAACTGGGAGACAGATAAAATTTATGAGCAACGTCCTCCAAGGTGAGCTGTTCATCATAATGCTGTTCAAGATACAAGATAATCTGTTTCAGCCTAGTATCCTTGACATGAATATTTTCAGATACCCTTCCCTGCTTTTTAAATCGGCGAATTAAAGTGATTAAAATCTTACAAAGCATTTCGTGCAACTCAAGACGGTAACCTTCATCCTGTCTGCAATAAATAACCATTAATTGTGCAAGCAGTTTCCGCATTTCCGACATCAAATTTTCTTTCCCTCTATCTATTTGCTGGGAAAACAACTCAAATTGATAACGACGGTACTCCGGATAATATTGCGAAATAAAAGAATCAGAAATACTTAATGTTAAAACCGTATTTTTCTTCGTACCTTGGACTTGATATATTTGATTTCGGTTAATAATAAGGTAGTCATATTCTTTAAGGTGATAAAATCGGCTATTGGTTTCAATCACCAATTCACCATCAAGGACAAGGAAAATTTCAATCCCCGAATACAGAGTGGATGATAAAATCTCAATATGTTGTAAACGCAACTGAAAGTCTTCGCCCGCAGCCACTTGGATCACTCCCTTCATTATTTCATTGTATCCAAAAAAGATGCACGGGGACGGTTCTTTTGCCTCACTGAGGCAAAAGAACCGTCCCCGTGCATCAGTTAATTGAGAAATGTTAATAGCAATTGAAAATTGGAGTTTATTTTCCAGTATATTGATTGGCGCCAGTTATTTTAAATAAAGATTCATTCTCCTTGACAAAATGGCAATATTTATATAATAATATCTCTTGTATTAGAATTATTTTAAAAAACTAATTATGATTAAAAGGAAAATAATTAGTTTCCTGTAGTTTTGGCTATAATGCTATAGTGAACTATTTATTAATACACCCTCAGGAGGAAGATCATTATGTCTTTAATCGGTAAAGAAGTACAACCATTCTTAGCACAAGCTTACCAAAATGGTGAGTTTATCTCAGTTTCTGAAGAAACTTTCAAAGGTAAATGGAGCGTCCTTTGCTTCTATCCAGCAGACTTCACTTTCGTATGCCCTACTGAATTAGAAGACCTGCAAAACCAATATGCAACTCTAAAAGATCTTGGCGTTGAAGTATACTCTTGTTCAACAGACACTCACTTCACTCATAAAGCATGGCATGATCATTCACCAGCCATCAGCAAAATCGAATATGTTATGATTGGCGACCCTGCACAAAAAGTTACTCGTGCATTCGATGTACTAGATGAAGCAGAAGGTCTTGCACAACGCGGAACTTTCATCATCGATCCTGACGGCATTGTCCAAGCTATGGAAATCAATGCAGATGGCATCGGCCGTGACGCTAGCACAATCGTTAACAAGATTAAAGCAGCACAATACGTTCGTAACAACCCAGGTGAAGTTTGCCCTGCTAAATGGCAAGAAGGCGGCCAAACCCTTAAGCCAAGCCTTGATCTTGTCGGCAAAATTTAAGGAGTCCTAACCATGATTTTAGATGCAGATATAAAAGCACAATTAGCCCAATATCTCCAAATGATGGAGGGCGATGTGCTACTTAAAGTTAGCGCTGGATCTGATGACGTTTCTCGTGACATGCTGGCCCTTGTGGACGAATTAGCTGCCATGTCAAACCGTATTAAGGTAGAGAAAACAGAATTGCAGAGAACGCCAAGCTTTAGTGTGAATCGGATTGGAGAAGACACGGGGGTAACATTTGCCGGAGTCCCGCTCGGACACGAATTTACTTCCCTAGTGTTGGCACTGCTTCAGGTTAGCGGAAGAGCACCGAAGGTTGACCAAAAAGTCATCGACCAAGTGAAAAACATCAAAGGTGAATATCACTTTGAAACTTACGTTAGCCTAACCTGCCACAACTGTCCTGATGTTGTACAAGCACTGAACGTGATGAGCGTTCTTAACCCAAGCATCACTCATACAATGATTGATGGTGCGGCATTTAAAGAAGAAGTTGACAGCAAAGACATCATGGCTGTTCCAACGGTGTTCCTAAATGGGGAATCCTTCGGCAGCGGCCGTATGTCATTAGAAGAGATCCTTGCCAAGGTTGGCAGCGAACCGGATGCATCCGAGTTTGCCAACAAGGATCCATTCGATGTCCTTGTGATCGGCGGCGGCCCTGCTGGCGCGAGTGCAGCCATTTACGCGGCGCGCAAAGGCATCCGTACTGGTATTGTGGCAGAACGCTTCGGCGGACAGGTGATGGACACGCTCGGTATTGAGAACCTAATCGGTACGAAATACACGGAAGGTCCTAAGCTCGCAGCAAGTCTCGAAGAGCATGTGAAAGAGTACAACGTTGATATCATGAATCTGCAGCGTGCGAAACGCTTAGAAAAAAAGGACCTCGTCGAAGTTGAGCTTGAAAACGGTGCTGTTCTAAAAAGTAAGACGGTCATCCTTTCAACAGGTGCACGCTGGCGTAATGTCAATGTTCCTGGCGAAGCTGAATTCAAGAACAAAGGTGTTGCCTACTGCCCTCACTGTGATGGTCCATTGTTTGCCGGTAAAGACGTGGCCGTTATCGGCGGCGGAAATTCCGGCATTGAAGCAGCGATTGACCTTGCAGGTATTGTGAAGCATGTAACTGTTATTGAATTTGCTCCGGAGCTGAAGGCTGATTCCGTCCTGCAAGACAGACTAAACAGCCTTCCTAATGCAACAGTCATCAAGAATGCACAAACAAAAGAAATTACCGGTACTGACAAAGTAAACGGTATTACCTATGTTGACCGCGCAACTGGCGAAGAACACCATGTTGAACTACAAGGTGTGTTCGTTCAAATCGGTCTTGTTCCAAACACCGAGTGGTTAGAGGGTACAGTTGAAAGCACTCGCTTCGGTGAAGTTATTGTAGACAAACACGGCGCTACAACCCTCCCTGGAGTCTTTGCTGCAGGCGATTGTACCGACAGCGCATTTAAACAAATCATCATTTCAATGGGATCAGGAGCAACTGCAGCCTTAGGCGCATTTGATTATCTGATCAGAAATTAACACATGGGGACGGTTCTTCTGCTTCATTTTGAAGCAGAACCGTCCCTTTTCCTTTACGTGATGCATCAGAACCGTCCCAATGCATCACCAATTTATGTTAATACAAAAAAAGTTAAAAAATCTATTGACATTTATCTCATATACGGATAATATGAAGAAGCGTTATTTTGGAAAGCTAAAATATATCTAATCTTGAGTCTTTCCAAGCAGATAATTTTGACCACTTCCTAAAGGGAGTTAAGGCCATACGGACAGCCGGGTCAAATGCCGAGTGGCAACTTGGTTGCCTTATTGATTGAGTTAAAAGCTCAAATTTTATAAGTTGGTTACTTTACAACCAGTGCGTATGCACACAACTTGTGAAACGGTCAATAAGAGTGGAAAAAGGCATTATTTGCTATATAGACTCTGATCAATTGATATATTTTGATTATTAGAAGCTTTCTTCATAATGTCCAATTAACCATTATGGTAGAGGTATCCGTGTGAACTTTTTACGGTATACTTATGCTTTTTAATATGACGACTATATCTAAAGCAAGTGTTGTGCAGCGAATATGCGGTTCACACTTGCTTTTTTTGTTGCGCAAAAAAATATTATTAAGTGAGGGGATATGAAAATGGGTAAAGCACTTATTATCGGGGCTGGCGGCGTGGCATCTGTTGCCGTTCACAAATGTGTTCAAAACAGCGAAGTATTCGAAGAGATTTGTATTGCAAGCCGTACAAAATCAAAATGTGACGAGCTTAAAGCTAAATTAGACGGCACAACCAAAACAAAAATTACTACTGCTCAAGTAGATGCAGACAACGTTGATGAGCTAATCGCGTTAATTAATGAAGTAAAACCAGATATCGTTATGAACCTGGCATTGCCATACCAGGACTTAACCATCATGGACGCTTGTCTTGCAACGAAAACACACTACATGGACACAGCTAACTATGAGCCTGAAGATACTGCTAAGTTTGAATACAAATGGCAATGGGAATACAAAGAGCGCTTTGAAAAAGCCGGTATTACTGCCCTTTTAGGAAGCGGCTTTGACCCAGGTGTGACAGGCGTATTCTCTGCTTATGCATTAAAACATTATTTCGATGAAATTGAATATATCGACATCCTAGACTGCAACGGCGGCGACCATGGCTATCCGTTCGCAACAAACTTTAACCCAGAAATCAACATCCGTGAAGTATCTGCAAACGGACGTTATTGGGAAAATGGCGAATGGGTTGAAACAGATCCAATGGAAATCAAACGCGTTTACAACTTCAAGGAAGTTGGCGAAAAGGATATGTATCTTCTTTACCACGAAGAGCTTGAATCCCTTGCGAAAAACATGCCAGGACTAAAGCGTATCCGTTTCTTCATGACATTTGGCCAAAGCTACATTATGCACCTAAAAGCTCTTGAGAACGTAGGAATGACTTCTATCGAACCAATCGAATTCGAAGGAAAGCAAATCATTCCGCTTCAATTCTTGAAAGCTGTATTACCTGACCCAGCTTCCCTTGGACCTCGTACAGTCGGTAAAACAAACATTGGCTGTATCTTCAAAGGGAAAAAGGACGGCAAAGATAAAACTTATTACGTATACAATGTTTGTGACCACCAAGAGTGCTACAAAGAGGTTGGTTCCCAAGCTATTTCCTATACTACAGGTGTTCCAGCCATGATCGGCGCTGCCATGATCTTAACTGGCAAATGGAACAAAGCAGGCGTTTACAATATCGAAGAATTCAATCCAGATCCATTCATGGAAGAGTTAAACAAATGGGGACTTCCATGGGTAGAGGATTTCAATCCAGTTCTTGTTGATGAACTGCCTGAAGACTCAAAAAAGCCGGAGCTAGTTCGCTAAAATGCGGTTTGAAGAACTACCAACACCATGTTATGTAGTCGATGAAGAGCTTGTTGAAAAAAATCTTAAAATCCTTAACGGCGTTATGCAGCGTACCGGAGCGAAGATTGTTTTAGCACAAAAAGCTTTTTCTATGACAACAATGTATCCCCTCATTGGACAATATTTAAGTGGTACAACAGCAAGCGGTTTGTTTGAAGCACGGTTAGGCTACGAAGAAATGGGCAAAGAGAATCACGTCTTTGCCCCTGCCTACCGTGAAGATGAAATCGATGAAATCATTTCGATTTGTGATCATATTATCTTTAACTCTTTCTCACAGTTAGAAAAATTTAAGGATAAAGCCTTAAGATCCGGCAGAAAAGTGGGCTTGCGCATCAATCCAGAATGCTCCACACAAATTGGACATGCGATTTACGATCCATGTTCACCTGGTTCCCGTTTCGGCGTGACTAGAGAACTTTTCCGTCCAGAATTGCTTGAAGGTGTATCCGGACTTCATTTCCACACCCTTTGTCAGCAAAACTCAGATGACCTAGAAACAACTCTTAATGCAGTGGAAGAAAAATTTGGAGAATGGCTTCCACAAATGGAATGGATTAACTTTGGCGGCGGCCACCATATCACAAGAGAAGATTACGATATTCCTAGACTAGAAGCTTGTATTAAGAGAATGCAAGAAAAATACGGTTTAGAAGTATATCTAGAGCCGGGAGAAGCGGTTGCTCTTAACGCTGGCTATCTGATTACATCTGTCCTTGATTTACACCAAAATAAAATGGATATCGCTATTCTTGACACGTCTGCAACCTGCCATATGCCTGACGTATTAGAAATGCCTTACCGCCCTCCTCTCTTTGGTTCAGGCGAAGCAGGCGAGAAGCCATATACATATCGTCTTGGCGGGCAAACCTGCCTGACAGGTGATGTGATTGGCGATTATTCGTTCGACCAGCCATTAAAGAGCGGCGACCGCTTGGTGTTCGGCGATATGGCTATCTATACTATGGTTAAAAATACTACCTTCAACGGCATGGCACTTCCAGCCATTGCAGTAAAAGGCAAAGACGGCGATTGCAAAATTGTTCGTGAATTTGGTTATCAAGATTTTAAAATGCGCCTTGCATAACAGGTATAGTAAAACCAGACTCAGGGTTGGGTCTGGTTTTTACTATGCCATTTTTAAGCTTACCCTCCTCCCTCCCCCGTAATTTAATAAATTTTTAATACCTCCTTAATAGCCTGTTTAGCCTGATTGGCTATGATTATCTTGTCGCCCGTTTCATTGCGAAGCGGCTGCTGATATATGATAATAACAGTATCAACGCTGTATGATAATAAGATTTTTATAAGCAAAAGAATTCCAAAAGAAAGCAGTGGAATCGATGTCCATTAAATTAAGGCTGGTATTATCCAACCTAGCCATGATTCTTGTGCCAATTATTTTTGTTTGCTTATCCGCCGTATTAGTCGCGTTACTGTTCAAAACGGATGTTAAAGAATTACGGGCCATCTACCTCCCTCCGGAGCATTACAAGAAAATATCAGTTAAAAATGAGTTTTTTATTGATTTGCACAAGGAAACCTTGAAAAATCCGGGGCTGTTCATGGATCCATCTTATCTCGAAAATCTTGACAGCCAATTAAATCAAAAGGCCGATACCTCTTTAATTGTAAGAAAAAGCAAGCACATCATCTATTTACCCGAAAAATTAAAAGACTTGGACAAGAGTGAACTGCCGCCATTTGGCCTCTTCCGGGAAATCGAACCGGTTGAGCAGGTAAATCACCAATTCGTTTCGATAAAAAAGCTGGATTTCTATTATCCCGATGGTTCCGAGGGCTCCTTGTTTTTTGTCAAGGACGCAAGCGGCGTGACCAAATTCGTGCGTACCTTCTTCCCGATTTTATTTACCTTATTAATTCTGGTTTTAATCGGCACGAATGGACTACTGACCTATTATGTCTCCAAAAGCATTATCCGCCCAATCCGGGGTCTGCAAAAAGCTGCCCAGCGCATGAAGGAAGGCGACCTCAGCATCCCGATTCCTGTTTACTCCAAGGATGAAATCGGCCAGCTAGCCTTGGGCGTCGAGGAAATGCGGGTCAGGTTAAAGGAATCGATTGAAACACAGCTTGCCTATGAGGAAAACCGCAAAGAGCTGATTGCCAACATTTCTCATGATTTAAGAACACCGATCACGACCATTAAAGGGTACATGGAAGGAATCCGCGACGGAGTTGCTAACAGCCCGGAAAAAATGGACCGTTACATGCAGACGATTCTTTCGAAAGCAAACGAGCTCGACCGGATGATTGAAGAACTCTTTTTGTATTCCAAACTGGATCTGCAGCGTCTCCCTTTTCATTTTGAAAAAATTTACTTCGACCACTATTTGGAAGATTTTGTTGAAGAGCTTCGTTTTGATGTGGAAGGAAAACGGGTTGATATTAAACTAAATATTGAAAAATCTAGGGATTATCAAGTGATTGGAGACCGTGAGAATTTGAAAAGGGTCATCACCAATATTGTCGATAATTCCTTGAAATACATTGATAAACCGGACAAAATGTTGTCCTTTCATTTATCTACAAACGATTCCTATGTTCTTTTTAAAATGACAGATAATGGCCCTGGAATCGCCAAGGAGAGTTTATCCTTAATATTTGACCGTTTTTATCGCGCTGATTCGGCGCGGGGAACGGACAAAGGCGGAAGCGGCCTGGGCCTGTCGATTGCAAAACGAATTATTGAAGAGCACCAGGGGTCCATCTGGGCGGAAAGCCAAGAAGGACATGGAACGACGATACTTTTTACGTTGAAAAAGGCGGGTGTTGAGTAGTGAAACGCATCTTAATTATTGAGGATGATAAAAGTATTGCCGAGCTTGAACGGGATTATTTAGAAATAGAGGGATTCTCGGTTGAAATTGCCTTCACTGGAGATGCCGGACTGAAACAGGCACTGGCGGAGGATTTTGACCTCGTGCTGCTCGACCTGATGCTGCCGGGAGTAGACGGGTTCCAAATTTGCAAGACCATCCGAACCGAGAAAGACATCCCCATCCTGATGGTTTCGGCGAAAAAGGAAGATATCGATAAGATTCGTGGTTTAGGGCTTGGAGCAGACGATTATATCGTCAAGCCATTTAGTCCAAGCGAGCTAGTGGCAAGAGTAAAGGCGCATCTGTCCCGTTACCAGAGACTGATCGGCAAGGTGCCGCAGAATGACAGCATCCTAATCCGCGGCCTTCGCATCGACCAAACGTCGAGAAGGGTATTTATAAACGACGAAGAGATTATTTTTACCACCAAGGAGTTCGATGTATTAACCTTTCTGGCCCTAAATCCAAACCGTGTTTTCAGCAAGGAGCAATTATTTGAACGGGTATGGGGGCTCGATTCCATGGGCGACATTTCCACCGTCACGGTCCATATCCGAAGGATTCGCGAAAAGATTGAAACCGATCCGTCCAACCCGCAATATATTGAGACGGTTTGGGGAGCGGGGTATCGGTTTAAAGGGTAATCATATATAGTATTAATGGCGAACAGACTCCAGCACTGTTCGCCATTTTTTACTTTCACTTACTCCTTTACTCTCTTAATATTTGAAAAAATAGAATCTACCCCAAGTGAAAAATGAAGGAACGGTGCCATCTTTGGAAGGTCAAAATTAAAGGGATAAACCAAGGTATTATGGCAGATATCTGCTTCCGCACGGTGCAATGGCCAGGGGGCATGGTCAATCTCGCCGCAAAAAATGTTCCCTTTTGCATCGACACTGTATAGACAATATCGTTCGGTCAGCCAGTGATCAAGGGTTCCACTTTCCGCAAAATAAACTTCTGATGAAGCGCTAAACTTCCCGTCAAACCTCACTGGAGAAGAAGGGCTTTTCCGATCTTTTCTTACACTATTGTAAGAAAACTCCGCTCTCTTTTCCCAAGCATGAATCTCAGAATAAAAATACGGCAGCCGGTACCACTTCTTTGCAATGGTATAGGTTGCCCAATGCGGTGCATCAAGTGATAAAAAAAAGACGCCGGGCTTTCCTTTATATTTCACATAGGTCCGCACATTGATTTCCGGAAACTTTGCAAATAACGGCTGCCTCGGCAATCCGCGCAGAAAAATCCCATCCATCATAAACACAACGATTCCAATCCAGGCATATCTCTCAAACGTATCGATTTGTAATGCTTTAGGAACAAACGGCCGAATTACATCCACCGGAACGGGCCAATGGGCAAATAATAAATTCCGCCACGATTGCTTCATAATCCAATTTTCTACCATATTTTATCGATCCTTTTTATCAACTTTTTTGCTGATTCGGAATACCTGCTCGTGATGAACCAAAATAATTTCGAACCCAAATCACAATAAGGATAATGACAGGAATCCCAACCAACAGCGGTAAACCAATTAGATACGGCATTTTAAAATAAAAAAAATCCTGATAGGCAGCCTTATTTTTCGTCCCTACAATTGTGTACGTAAAGATTAGAGCAACGACTGGGAAAATCAATGGCTGATACCTTTTAAATTTAAAAATATCGGCTATACCAATCACCGTGACATAAACATAAAGAAATATTTTCACGAAAAACCCAACAGCAAATGTTCCAACCACAATAGAGTCCATTCTCTCAATAATATGACCGACATTAATTTTTTCAACGGTAAGAAGGAGCGGAATTTCAACGTTTTGTGCGTTTACTCCAATTACACTAACATTCAATAGAAAGGTCCAGGAAAGACCTAAACCACTTAGCAAGATAGACAATATACCCGTTCGTTTTACCAATTTGTGCTTATTTAAGTAAGGGAAAATCATCAGAAAAAGAAAGATTTCTCCAAATGGAAAAAAAACAGTTAAGGGGACAGCCTGTTTAAGTACTGGCATCAAGCCAAATTCTAAGACCGGCTGTACATTTTCAATTTTTATAATCCCAGAAGCAATGACTGTTATATTTCCAATAACGCCAAAGGCAACCATTGCGCCAATTAAGATTTCAGCCGTCCTTCCCAATACTTCTATTCCTAAATAACAGCCATAAGAAACTAATAAGAGACTGATAACATTAATTACCGGGACTGGTGTTTCAGATAGAATATAGGTCCCCATTGTGTTTCCTAAATGGCGGACGTTATATGCAGCGACAATGAAAAAATAACAAATATACACTAAGCCAAGAGGCAGCCCGATATATTTACTTAATACCTGCACTAAAACCCCGGTAAAAGGAAGATCCGGATACCGCTTGAATATTTGAAAGTATACAAAGAAAAATAGAATGAGTGCACCAGCCATGCCAAATGTGATTGATATCCAAGCATCTTGTTTCGCTTGCATTCCCATTCTCGTTACAATGCCTGTTCCTAATTGAAATAGAAACATAAGAGAAAACAGCTGCTTTGCATCAATCTTCGCCTTTTCCATTAAATTAATGTCCTTCCCTAAGAAACGAAATGAATATTCATTATTGTGAGCTTGCAGCTGGTAAATTAAACCTACATTTCATTGTTTTATGATGACCCACGTTATATGGAATATGCCAAATATAAGTGGTAATAATAACCTTAAATATAATAGGAATACGAGGGACATGACCTTGAATTTTTTTAAAAGCAAAAATAAAAAATCCATTAAAGACAAATGGAAAGAGATGCAAAAGGAAACAGCGAATCAGCCCGCCACGCAAAGCCAAGCCAAACAAAAAAATGTACCGTTAGAACCTGTATTAACGGATAACATCGAAAGAATTAAAGATTTATTAGGTAACAGCGACGACATTATTATGAGGGAAATCAGAATTGGCAAGGAGGGCAGGATTAAAGCCTGTGTCGTTTTTACTGACGGCTTGATTGATAGTCAATCAGCGCAAAACTTCATAATGGAATCGTTAATGAATGATTTGCGAAAGACAGATATCGAGGATGAAACCCTTAATGGTTTATACCTTTTGCCCTTTTTGAAAGAAAGGGTATTAACAGTCGGAGACATTCAGGATCTAGATGATTTTACAAATCTCCTG
Organism: Neobacillus sp. PVCKKU3; assembly: GCF_058323225.1. NCBI lineage: Bacteria > Bacillati > Bacillota > Bacilli > Caryophanales > Bacillaceae > Neobacillus > Neobacillus sp. PVCKKU3. The sequence goes on along the minus strand of NZ_JBLVQN010000040.1, from coordinate 30,996 downwards.
GATTCTCTTTTATCCGGTAAAGTGATTCTTTTATTTGATGGGTATTCGAAAGGCTTCTCTGTTGACATGAAAGGCTGGCAGCAGCGGTCGGTGGAGGAACCTACGACTGAGACGACAATCAGGGGTCCTCGTGAAGGATTCACAGAAAATATCCGGGTTAACACTGCCCTGATTAGGAGGAAAATCAAAGATCACAACCTATGGATTGAATCTAGGAAAATTGGAAAAGTATCAAAAACAATCGTCTCCATCATGTATATAAAAGGAATTGCCAGTGAAAAGATTATCGACGAAGTACGCAGCCGGCTCAATCGTATTAAGATTGACAGTATTTTAGAAACAGGCTATATTGAGGAATTAATTCAGGATGGGAGATGGACACCTTTTCCCACCATGTATCATTCGGAACGGCCTGATGCCATCGCTGCCGACCTGTTTGAAGGACGTGTTGCCATTCTGGTTGATGGCACCCCATTTGTTATGACAGTGCCTATCGTGTTTGCACAGTTTTTACAATCACCGGAAGATTATTATAACAGGGCAGATATTACCACCCTTCTTCGTTTCTTGCGTTATATGGGTTTTTTTATTGCCTTGTTAGCACCATCCTTATATATTGCTATTACCACCTTTCATCAGGAAATGCTGCCAACGCAATTACTGATTACCCTTGCCGCCCAGCGGGAGGGTGTTCCATTTCCAGCTTTTATTGAAGCACTTGCAATGGAGGTCAGCTTTGAAATATTACGTGAAGCAGGTTTAAGGATGCCGAAAGCGATTGGCCAAGCGGTGTCCATTGTGGGAACACTTGTTATTGGTTCAGCAGCTGTTGAAGCAGGATTTGTGTCAGCTGCTATGGTGATTGTTGTTGCCATTACAGCTATAGCCAGCTTTATTGTCAGTAATTATGAATTGGCCATTGCCATTAGGATGTTACGCTTTCCCTTTATGGCTATCGCGGCCTCATTTGGTTTATTTGGTATCATTGTCGGATTGATAGCAATGGTTCTTCATATGTGCAGCCTGCGTTCATTTGGCGTGCCTTATATGGCCCCCTTCGGCCCCTTTATCATGGATGACCAAAAGGATGCCATTTTCCGATTGCCAAGATGGGCCATGTCTAAACGGCCCCATTTAATCAGTCAAAACAATATCGTACGCGAAGACACTCCTGCTCCAAAACCACCCCAAAAGGAATGAAAGCTGCCTTTACTCCAAAGGCAGCTTTCTCTTTTCATTCCTTATACATTTCCTTAATCCATTAATCAATAATAATAATAAAGGAAGAGCAAGTCCGTATATAAAAGAGTAAACAGGCCAAATTTCATAGTCAAATTTTGCTGAATGAGTAACATTAGGATGCGAAATAAAGGAAATCATCACCATAATCATCCCTAAAGGAAATGTAAAAGGCTTATAATCTTTTATGTTTAAGGTTTGTACAAAACTGATGAGCGCTGCGTAAAAATAAATGGCCATCTTAAAAAATATCGTTATAAACCACATAATCGCCAATATGGCTTCTATCCGCTGCAAAAAATCCCCTATCTTTATCATCCTTGCTAAATTATAACTAGGATACATCTGTCTTGCACTGGAATCAGGACCTAAAACTAAAATAGTCAATGTAATCAGGATGATTAAACAAATTCCCGCTATACCAATTGCAATAAAAAAAGGTTTTTCAGCTGCTTTTGGCTGCTTCACAGAAATAGGAAAAATCATCAATAACACAATTAACGGAAAAGAGAACACACTTAGAAAAATGATGACAGCACGAATCATTGGCTTTATTCCTGAGTTCAACATAGGTTGGATGTTTTGTAATTTCCATAAATCAGGGGTTAATAATACTGATACTGTTAGTAATACGAATAAAAGAGTAAAAATAGGAAAAAACAGTTCTGCAGTGCGCGCGAGAGTTTCAAGACCAAGACGTATTCCCATTATTAAAATGCACGCGAGTATAATATGGATTACTTCATTTGGTGTATCCCGTAAGATTTGCGTGGTCAAAAAATTCCCAACAAAATACAATAAGTCTGATGCAGCAATATAAGCAAAGAAAGAAAAAGTAAGAGAAATGATCTTACCAAACCATTTACCGAGGACTGTTTCAATGATATCAACTAGAGTCTTCGCGGGGAACATTCTCCCAATTACGATGTATAAAGCCACCACTAAAAAACTAAAGGCAGTACCATATATCGCCGCAACCCAAGCATCTTGTTTTACCTCATTAGCAAGACTTCCGGGTATCACTAAGATGGTAGTACCTACAGAAAATAAAATAACAAAAATGGCAAATTGCCGTCCGCTAATTCTGATATTTTCCATTCACTTTCACCGAACCTATTTCAGCAATCCGTTAATAACATCACTCATTGGCTGTAAAACCATTCTAATCCCATTGAAAGGGTTCGGAATGTTTAAATGCAAGCTTTCTGCTATTCCTAATCCTACAGCCATTCCCATTAGGATCAAAAATGACCATAATTCCTTCGTTAATTTTTTTTTACGCATTTTTGGAACTTCAAAAGCAGTGATGATAATGGCTGCCACTAATGTTACTGCAATACCGAGCATTGGAAGCACTCCCTCTCATTCACTGTTATCCTGTGCATTCTCTACTCTACATTTCGTTATTCATACTCACTCGCCATCCATTCTTTACTTATTGTATACATAATAAACGGCGCGAATCGCATTTGTTGGCTTTTGTTTAAAAAATAAAACATCCTTCCAATTGCCTGCTTAAAAAACCAGATTTTGGAGAGCATATAACTAGCTTACAGCCTTAAAGGAGTAATGGCATGAACCGAAAATTCCTTTTACTTGTTTCCATCTGCTCTCTAATACTTCTCACTTCCTGTTGGAACCGAAGAGAATTAAATCAATTAGGCATTGCGATTGGAATGGGGATTGATATAGCAGATGGTAAATTCCTGGTGACGACACAAGTTGTAAATCCCAGTGAAATTGCTGCATCCATAGGCAGCGGCGGCAATTCTCCTGTGGTTGTTTATCAAGAAAAAGGGGCTACATTATTCGAGGCAATCAGAAGAATGACAACAGAATCACCACGAAAACTATATTTTTCTCATCTTCGTCTACTCGTGTTTGGAGAAGAATTTGCAAAAAAAGGGATTGGTAAATCATTAGACTTTTTAACAAGGGATCCAGAGGTGCGGACTGATTTTTATATTACAATCGCTAAAAACAGCAAGGCAGGCGATGTTTTAAAAGTCTTAACGGCGATAGAAAAAATTCCCGTCCAGCAATTATATGAATCACTTCAAACTTCGGAAAAACAGTGGGCACCAACTCTCCCCATTACATTGGATCAGTTGAATTCAGAATTAATAGATGAAGGAATGGATGCCAAATTAACTGGACTTATAATAAAGGGTCCGCTACAAGCAGGAGAAAGTCTGGACAAATATCAGCAATCTCAACCAGAAACCTACCTACAATATGATGAGGTTGGCGTATTTAAAAAGGATAAATTACTAGGATGGTTAACCACTGACGAAAGCAAAGGCCTCAACTACGCTTTAGGGAATGTAAAAAGTACCATCATAACCATACCCTGCCCTGAAAAAGGTCTTACCAGCATTAAGCTGATTCACACAAAAACAGAGTTAAAAACAAAGGTTTCAGGCGGTAAACCAAAAGGAAACATAAAAGTTACGGCAACGGCAAAGCTGGGAGATGTATACTGCAAGACACTCGATTTAAGCAAACCGGAAACGATCAGCTGGTTAGAACGAAAAGCAGAGAAAAAAATGAAAGACAACATTCTTAAGGCTCTACATGCTTCGCAAAAGAAATATCAGCTCGATCCATTTGGTTTCGGTGAGGCCGCGCGCCGTGATAACCCGGATTATTGGCATTCGGTCAAGAAGGACTGGCAGCAAATCTTTGAAAAAATGCCGGTAAACGTGGAAGTTACTGTAAAAATACATGATGTAGGAATGATTAAGAACTCTCCTTTAAATTTCATGAAGGATTAATCACATTGGAGGAATGAGATGGAACGAAAAACCCTTATACTCATACTTTTAAGTTCCTTCCTCCTTTCTGGCTGCTGGAACAAACGTGAATTAAATGAACTATCCATTTTACTTGGATTGGGGGTTGATAAAGAGCAGGACCAATATGTTGTGACTGCCCAAGTAGTCAATCCAAGTGAAATTGCCTCAAAGAAAGGCGGCAGCGGCAAAGCACCAGTGGTCGTTTATCAAAGCAAAGGAGACACATTATTAGAAGCAGCAAGGAAAGTGACCACAGCTGCCCCAAGAAAGCTTTATTTTGCTCACCTGCGAATCCTTATCTTCGGAGAGAAATTGGCAAAGGAAGGAATAGGTGGAATCATTGACGGTCTTTTAAGGGAACCGGAAGTACGCAATGATTTCTACATAACAGTAGCCAAGAATGCGAAAGCAGCAGATGTTTTAAAAGTATTAACTCCGTTAGAAAAAATTCCAGCTAATAATTTGTTTAATTCCCTCGAGGCATCAGCGAAATCTTGGGCGCCAACCGAAGGTGTTACATTAACTACACTTGCTAATAACATGGCGAGTGATGGGATTAGTCCTATTTTAACCGGTGTTGAAATACGAGGAAATGTAAATGAAGGGGCAAATCTTAAGAATACTGAACGGACGAAACCGAAAACAACCTTGGATTATAAAGGAACGGCGATTTTTAAACAGGATAAGCTGATTGGATGGTTAAATGAAAGTGAAAGCAGGGATGTTCATTATGCCTTAGGAAAAGTGAAGAGCAGTGTAGGATATGTAAAATGCCCGCACGGTGGAAAAGCCGTCATTGAGGTAATGGGAATAAAAACTAAACTAGCTGCAAAAATGATGAACAGGAAGCCTCAAGGGTCGGTGAGGATTAAAGTGCGGGGAAATGTCGGAGAAGTGGAATGCAAAGGATTGGATTTAACAAACCCTAACTCTATATCTTATTTAGAAAAAGCATCAGAAATTGCTCTTAAAGAAAAAGTGAAATTAACGATAGAGCATGTTCAAAAAAATTATAAAATTGATATTTTTGGTTTCGGGGAAGCACTTTATCGCTCAGAACCCGATGCGTGGAAGAAATATAAAAAGGATTGGGACCAGACATTTTCTGAAATGCCGGTTACCGTTATGGTTGATGTGTCCATCCGGCAAACTGGCACTATCAGCAATTCGCCTCTTAATAATATGAAATAGGTCTTAAAGGATGTTACCCCTTTGAGAAAAGTGAGGAACATACATGCTTGAAAAGGGTAAAATATCACCTCATCAATTTACCATAATGATTGCTTTATTTATAGTCGGCGGCAGTGTTTTGTATGTCCCATCAGGACTTATCCATACTGCAAAACAAGATGCCTGGTTAGCTAGTATTCTTGTGATTGGGTTCGCAATATTACTGGTATTTATGTTCAATGCACTGGGAAGCAGTTTTCCAAATATGGACTTTGCTCAATATTGCGAAAAAGTATTAGGAAAATGGCTTGGAAAATTCGTTTCCCTTTTATATTTCTTTTATTTTTTCCTTAGTACTGCTACTTTTGTACGGCAGTTCGGTGATTTTGTAATTATCCAGCTTCTCCGAGAGACACCTATTCTGGCAGTGCATATTCTGCTCATAGTTATTATGACCATGGCTGTCCGTTACGGACTGGAGCCCTTTTCTCGTGCAATAGAAATTTTCTTTCCGTTTATTCTTTTACTTTTTGTTATATTTATCATTTCAATAATGCCAATGATTCATTTTCATAACGCCCTTCCGATATTAGACAATGGAATAAAACCAGTATTGGGAGCAGCTGTGAAATCTCTTGGAACCCCTTATTTGCAATTGGTGTTATTTTTGTTTGTCTTCCCCGCTGTTAACCGGACAAAACCCGCTAAAAAGTCATTCTTGCTTGGGACAGTAATGGGGGGATGCGTGTTAGCGCTTGTCACTTTAATGAGCATTTTGTGCTTTGGGGCCCTTTTTTCTGAAAATCAGCAATTTATTACCTATGTCCTGGCACTCAACATTAATATCGGCGGCTTTTGGCAGCGCATTGAAGCGATTATGGCATTCATCTGGTTCATTACCATTTATATTAAGATCACCCTTTATTTCTATGGATCGGTTATATGCATGGGGCAAATTTTAAAACTAAAGGAATATAAATCTTTAACCTTTCCTCTAGGGTTCATCACGCTATTTCTCTCTCTTATTATCAATAAAAATATTGTTGAATCCGACCAACAAGCAGAATGGTGGACAGCTTTTTCCCTTCCTTTTGGACTTTTTTTCCCTTTATTGTTACTCGTAGTAAGTAGATTTAGAAAAAAAGCTTGAGGCAGCAAGAGGCACCTAATCCAAATTCGGTTTAGGTGCCCTTTCTTTTTCCGATTATAACGCTCCTGCCAGTCCTCCGTCGATATTCACCGCTACCCCAGAAACATAAGAGGCGGCATCTGAGACAAGGAAGGCAATCACTTTCGCTGCTTCTTCCGTATTTCCGATGCGTCCAAGTGGAATTTGCCGGTCTTTTCTTGAAAACTCTTCCCATGACAGGTCTGGGGCTTGATTTTTCCACATTTTCTCGATTTGTTCACTGCGAATCAGACCAATACAAACAGTATTGACACGGATATTGTCCTTGCCTAAGTCTTTGCTCATTGCCTTTGTTAGAGCCTGCCCTGCTGCCCTGCTGACCGATGTTGGCAGCGAAGAAGCAGGAGGCGTTTTCCCAGAGATGGCCGTCACATTGACGATTGCTCCGCCTCCTGCCTGCCGCATATAAGGTACAGCATAACGAGAACAATGAATCGCCCCGAATAGTTTTAAATCTAGATCCTGCCTCCAAAGCTCCGTTTCCACTTTTTCGAATGAGTGGGCTTGCGACGTACCGGCATTGTTCACCAAAATGTCCAGCCGCCCATATTTTTCTGCAGCTGCTTGGACTACTTTCTGACAATCCTCTTCCTTCGTAACATCCGCCACAACGTACAGTACTTCTTTTCCGGTTTTATCAAAAATAAGCGCAGCCGCCTCTTGTAGACGGTCCTCGTTTCTGGCACAAATCGTTACTTCTGCGCCTTCTCCCACTAAATAAAGGGCCGTTTCCAATCCAATCCCTTTGCTTGCCCCCGTAATGATGGCGGATTTCCCTTTTAAACCTAATTCCATGATAGCAATCCCCTTTCTCATCCACTTTTTTTCCTTCCCCTTAATGATACAGAAAAAATGAATAAGTTGGTAATTTCGGGACTCTATGCTCCTACAACGGTATTTGTCGAACTGAAGCTGATATATCAAAGCCGTTTTTTGCATAAATATATACCCATTACCATTTTCCTGTAGAAAGGGGGAATTTTTTTGATGGATGTCTGCATTTCTTGCGGAATGGAATTATCAATCATGGAGCGCAACAGGGCCGAATGCTGGGAGTGCAGGGATAAAAAGACGACTGAGGTTTACGCCGAAGAGGAAGATTAGTTGTGCAGTCATGTGACTAAGCCTAAAGACTCGCAGCCAAAAAACAAGAGACACCTAACCAATTCGGCAGGTGTCTCTTACTGTTTATCCAGCGTTTAATTTCATTTTTTCTAAGATTGCTGAAAAGTAGTTCCGGACCGTTCCCTTTTTGTTTGATGGCTGATTTGAGGTGTCTGTGATTGGACTATTTTCCGGCCATTTTGACTCATCTTTTTCGTGCCTGCAATCGGGTTCATTCTTTAGTTCGTGAGCGTAAATCCGCTCTCCTTTCATGATGCTGCGAATCGATTCGGCCAGCTCCTCACTCGGGCTATCCATTAATAAATAGCCTTTTACATCCGCCTTTAGGGCACGTTGCCAATAACCTGCTCTTGCAAAAGTTGTTAAAATAATCACCTTGCTGCCCATCGCCATTATCGCTTCTGCAGCGTCAAGACCGCTCTTTCCGGTCATTTCTACATCCATAATACAAATATCCGGCTTTAAGCGGTGCACAAGTGTCAGCGCCTCTTCCCCATTGCTGGTCTGCCCTGCCACTTGCATATCCTCTTCCATGTTAAGCAGGGAACCAATGACCCCAAACAGACTTTCCTGATCCCCTAAGATGACAATTCGAATCATATCAGTTCTCTCCTTATCGGGATTAAAACATAGACTCCCCGTAAAAGTTTGGGGAGTCAGTGTTTGATCATATTAAACTTCAGGTTTGGTCTGTATAGAAACCCTGCTTTTCGCTGCTGATTTAATGTCTTTAAAGCTTACAAAATCCTTCTTTTCCTCATCCCATAGACGGAACTTTAATGACTTTAAGCTTGTAGCCAGCGTAATGGTTGGAACATTTTGCAGCGGAAGCGTATTATTGTGCGCCTCTTCCAATTTATAGTTTGGTACCCTTGGGTTTAAATGGTGGACGTGATGGAAACCGATATTCCCTGTCAGCCATTGCAAAAGCTTTGGCAGTTTATAGTACGAACTTCCTTCCACTGCTGCCCTTACATACTCCCAGTCCTTATCTTCTTCAAAATAAGAATCCTCGAACGTATGCTGGATGTAGAACAGCCAAATGCCTGCTGCTCCGGCAATCATGAAAATCGTACCTTGTACAATTAAGAATGCCTGCCACCCAATCGCCCAGCAAAGCAGCCCTGCTAACGCCAGGATCAGAACATTCGTCAGATAGGTGTTATTGCGTTCCTTTTGTTTGGCGCCTTTATGGTTAAATCTATTTTTTAACAGGAATTGATAAATTGGCCCTAATCCAAACAAAACGATTGGATTGCGATATAAACGATAGCCTAAACGAAGTCTGAACGATGCTGCCTTATATTCTTCTACTGTCAGCGTCCAAATATCACCTGTCCCCCGCTTGTCGAGGTTGCCGCTTGTTGCGTGGTGAATGGCATGATCATGCCCCCATTGGTCAAACGGAAACAACGTCAAAACCCCCATAAATGTCCCCACAACTCGATTAGCACGTCGGCTTTTCAAGAAAGAATAATGGGTGCAATCATGAAAAATAATGAACATTCTGACCAAAAATCCTGCCGCCAGAATAGCTGGTATCAGTGTCAGCCAATAGGAGACGGACAAGCTTTGATAAGCAAGGAACCATAATATTAGAAATGGCACGACCGTATTAATTATTTGCATTACACTTTGCTTTATAGTGGTTTGTTCAAATGATGCAACTTGTTTTCGTAATTGTTTCGTACTCTCTAAGGTCATTTTTCAATTTCCCTTCTTTGTATGTCGTTAAACTAAGTATAGGAGATTGAAAATAATCTTGTTAGTAGCATGTGTCATGGACTAGACATGACAAATGTCATGAAAAGGCGAAATTTCTGGCTAAACATGTAGAAAAATCCGCCTTTTATTTAATATATTTTTTAAAAATCAATGTTGCATTATGGCCGCCGAATCCGAAGGAATTGGATAGGACGACTTGAACATCCTTCTTTTTCGCTGTATTTGGAACGTAATCTAAATCCAGACCTTCATCTGGTGTTTCGTAATTAATGGTTGGCGGAATGATCCCTTCCTTGATGGAAAGCAGTGAAAAAATAGCCTCAATCGCACCCGTTGCCCCGAGCATATGTCCGGTCATCGATTTAGTCGAGCTTACAGATAAGCTGTTGGCATGGCCGCCAAACACTTCTTTGATGGCCATCGTTTCATACAAGTCATTATAATAAGTAGACGTGCCGTGGGCATTGATATAGTCCACTTGTTCAGGTGAAACTCCAGCGTCCTCCAAGGCTGCTTTCATCGCACGCTGGGCGCCCTCTCCGTCTGGTGCCGGTGTTGTGATATGATGGGCGTCACCTGAAGCCCCGTACCCGACAATCTCACCATAGATGCGGGCACCGCGGGCTAGTGCATGTTCCAATTCTTCCAATATCACGATACCGGCGCCTTCTCCGATCACAAAGCCATCACGATTCTTATCGAAAGGTCGGCTTGCTGTATTCGGATCTGGATTTTTCGAAAGGGCGGTCATATTAGAGAATCCGGCAACCGTCATTTCTGTGATGGTGGCTTCCGTCCCTCCGGCGACCATCATTTCGGCATCGCCTTTTTGAATCACGCGGAAAGCATCGCCGATGGAATTAGCACCGGATGCACATGCCGTAACAGAGCAATTGTTCATTCCCTTGGCACCAAGTTCAATGGAGACTTGGCCGGCTGCCATGTCCGGAATAAACATTGGAATCGTAAACGGATTAACCCTTCTTTGGCCTTTTTCAATAAATTTCTTATGCTGTTCCTCAAATTCGCCCAGCCCGCCAATGCCTGAACCAATCCATACTCCGACCCGTTCCGGATAAATATCTGTACCAATCTGAATGCCGGCATCCGCTGCCGCCATTTTACTTGCAGCAATCGCGAATTGACTGTAACGCCCCATTCTCCTCGCTTCTTTTTTATCCATATAGTTTTCTGGTGCGAAGTCTTTTACTTCCGCTGCGATTTTGACATCTACTTTATCTGTATCAAACAGGGTGGCCGGACCGATGCCTGAAATGCCGTTTTTAATATTATCCCATGACGTCAGGGCGTCATTACCGAGAGGGGTAACCGCACCAATACCCGTAATCACTACTCTTCTTTTCAACTTACTAACCCCCACTTGTTTATTTAAATAATTCATTGAGAATTTTATCATTCCTTCTATTTTACCTAATTTGGAGTGGTTCGCCTAATATTTCAATTTTCCGCGTGAATTTCGAATATCTCCGAGAAAAAATCAGTTTTTACGAGCGGCAAGGCTACTCCCATCTTCATCAGTTCATCCCCATAAAAGATCTTTTCCCCGTTGTTAAGCCGATATTTCTGTTTCGGATGTAATCCCCGTAACAGAAGGCGACGGAAGGGTGGATTTGGGACTGCTAGTGTTTGATAGTAAAAAACAACCGCATGCTGCTGATTGTCCGCGACGTACATCCAGGCTGTTTCCAGTCCCTCGAAGGGGCTGAGAAGCCTATACAAATCACCAAAGCTAATAAGACCCTGGATTTTACGATAGCGCTGGATTCCCTTTTGTACCGTCAGTTTTTCTTCCGTACTCAGCTTGTCGATATTTAATTCAAAACCTAAGTTGGCAGCCATGGCCACAGACAATCTCATTTGAATGGGTGTTATTCGTCCAACTTGGTGGTTCGGTACATCTGAGACGTGGGCGCCCATGGTGATGGCAGGATAAACGATGCTAGTCCCATATTGAATTTTCAGCCTTTCGACTGCGTCTGTGTTATCACTTGTCCATGTTTGCGGCATGTAATACAGCATGCCCGGGTCGAAACGGCCGCCCCCGCCCGAGCAGCTTTCGAATAAAATATGCGGAAAGCGTTCGGTTAATTTTTCTAATAATTGATACAAGCCGAGCATGTAACGATGAGCAGTTTCCTTTTGCCGTTCAGGCGGCAGGGCAGCGGATCCAATCTCGGTCATATTTCGGTTCATGTCCCATTTTACGTAGGAAATCGGGGCACTCAGGAACAGGTTTGTGAGTGTTTCTAGCAGATAGTCACAAACGTCCTTACGGGATAAATCGAGAATGAGCTGGTTCCGCGACAGCGTCCGGTTCCGCCCCTTTACATGCAGACACCAATCGGGATGCTTCCGGAACAAATCGCTGTCAGGCGAGACCATTTCCGGCTCGACCCACAGCCCAAATTTCATCCCTTTCGTTTGCACGTAGTCCCCCAAGCCCTTTAACCCGTGTGGCAGTTTCTTCTGGTAGACAGTCCAGTCCCCTAGCGAGCTTTTGTCATTGTCACGTCGGCCAAACCAGCCGTCATCAAGTACAAATAGCTCGATTTTAAGCTCTGCCGCCGCATCCGTCAGTTCCTTTAATTTTCGTTCAGAAAAATCAAAACGGGTGGCTTCCCAGTTATTGATGAGGACTGGGCGTAATTTATCGCGATAGGTTCCACGGCACACCCTGGCTCGCAATAGTTTGTGAAAGGTTCGCGACATTCCGCCAAGACCTGCCGATGAATAAACCATGATGGCCTCCGGGGTTTGAAATGTTCCCCCAGGCTTTAATAGCCAATTGAAATCAAACGGATTGATGCCAATCGAGAGCCTCGTTGTTTCGTAAGGAGCGACTTCAATAGACGCTTCAAAATTACCGCTATACACGAGACTAACCCCATAGACCTCTCCATTCTCTTCGCCCGCATCCTTTGAAAGCAACGCGAGAAAAGGGTTATGCTGGTGGCTGCTGGCGCCCCTTGAGGAGGAAATCGATTGAACTCCATGATGGAGCGGCTCCCGTTCGAGATAGCGCTCCCTTGCCCATGTTCCGTGAAGATGGAGCCAGTCCCAATCAGAATGGTGAAAGTCCAAGGACATGCTCATACATTTGTGTATTTCCACCGCCTGGGTTCCTAGGTGCTCGAAGGAAGCCGATCTGGTAATCACATCAAAGTCCCTGTAAATAGTGTAAAAGAGGTTAAGCCCTATCCCCAGCTTAGAATCAACCATCGTAATGACCAAGGTTTCCGCTTCGGAATCATCCTCGACATAGGCAAAAGGCAGCCCTACTAGGGATGGCTTTCCTTTTAAGATTTCATGTGAATCATAAACAAACTCGGTAATCGTGGAACCGTCACTGGTGCGCAGCTGATAGGCCGGGCACCTAAAATCACCGTTGCCGTACGCCGGATACTCTTGGGGAAGAGTGTCCAGGGAAAATTGTTTTCTTGTTGGTTCCGTTGTTGGCGAAAAGGTCCTGCCTTTAAAGGAAAGGATCGAAGCAGGCTGCATTGTGTGAACCCGCTTACCCCAGTACAAATGGGCAGGATATTTTCTATGTACAATTTGAAGCAAATAACTTGTCCGTTCATTAAAAAGGTGAAATATCCCATCCTTTTCATTCCACTCGATTGGCACGACAATCCTCTCCCTTTATACGTTATCTTTATTCCATCCTATTTCCCATATTGGTCAAAAATCACTATGAATTTGGCAAAACGGTTAATGCCTCACTTTATTACAAAAAAGTGCCATGGAATACCAAGTTTTCCATACTCAAATTATTGTGTTTTTTCTGAAAAAGTCGTAGTCTCTATATATAAGAGATTTCGAGATGAGGTGCGAAGATGACACAAGAGATTACATTTATTCAACGAGAACAATTAAAGGCTAAGCCTGATCCCGCTTCGCTTGGATTTGGGAAGTATTTTACGGATTACATGTTTGTAATGGATTATCATACAGATAACGGCTGGCATAATGCCAGGATTGTACCTTATGGACCATTAACACTTGATCCATCATCCATGGTATTCCATTACGGACAAGCGATTTTTGAAGGAATGAAGGCCTATAAAACCCCAGATGGTGAGGTGCAGCTTTTCCGTCCGGATAAAAACATGAAGCGTCTGAACGACTCCTGCGACAGGCTTTGCATCCCGCAAGTTGATGGGGAGTTCTTATTAAAAGCGATTAAACAATTGGTTACAGTTGAAAAAGACTGGGTTCCGGAAGGCGCCGGACAATCGCTTTACATCCGCCCGTTCATTTATGCATCGGAGGCAGGTCTTGGGGTACATCCTGCCCATCAATATACATTGCTTGTTATCATGTCTCCGTCAGGTGCCTATTATGGGGATCAATTAAATCCTGTTAACATCTATGTTGAAGAGCATTATGTCCGCGCAGTTCTTGGCGGGGTTGGACACGTGAAGACTTCCGGCAATTACGCAGCAAGCCTGAAAGCCCAGGAAAAGGCCGAAGCGAACGGCTACGCGCAAATTCTTTGGTTAGATGCGAAGGAAAACAAATATGTTGAAGAAGTAGGCAGCATGAATATTTTCTTCAAAATTAATGGTGAAGTCGTTACACCTAAGCTAAATGGCAGTATTTTACCAGGGGTAACTCGTGATTCTGTTATTCAGATTTTAAAACATTGGGGAGAACCTGTCCGCGAGGAGAGAATCTCCATTGAAGAGGTTTTTGCGGCATATGAGCGCGGAGAACTGGAAGAGGTTTTCGGAGCTGGAACAGCAGCCGTTATCTCACCTGTTGGCGAATTAACATGGAACGGCAAAACGATCGTCATTAACGACCGCAAAATCGGGCAAACATCCCAACGCCTCTATGATGGCATCACAGGCATTCAATTAGGCAAGCTCGAGGATCCGTTCAACTGGACCGTTAAAGTGAGCGCTGTAGAAGTTTAACCAATAGAAAAGGTGCCTGCTCCCCGCCGCGATAACGCACGCAGGGGTCAGGCACCTTTTATTTTACTGACAACTCTTTTATTTTTTCTATCCAATCTTTGAAGCTGCCGAATTCATTGGCATCGAATCCAAAGTGTTCCTTTATGATTTGGATAGTTTCGCTTTCTTTTTCTTGAAAAACCCCATCTGAATAAATCAGTTGTAAGAGTTCTGCTAAAACGATATTTTTGGAGCGTTCAGTTTTGAAAGTTATCAGAATGTCTTCGATTGCGAGACCTTCTATTTGGTAATCCTTCAGCCCCATTTCCTTTTGAAACTTGCTAAGGACGGAACTTTCAAATATCGACAAATTCCCATCAATATTGGCAACCATCGCCGCAAGTTCAAGAAATGCCCTTTTCTCCTCAGGCTGAAGTTCTGCTAGAAACATTTATTACATACATCTCCTTGTAATCGTATATATTTATATACGTAACATGTCTATAAAAGTTTCATTTTAACCATATGCTTGTAAACTGTTTCGCACTTTTTATTTTTTCAAGGCTGTTTTTTCCAAAGCTCCATTGGACTTTCTTGTCCTTCTTCTAAAGGCATTTGGATAAATTGCAAGGACCTTTCGGATGGAGACTTTTTCAAATCCTCGTAAATGGATTTTGATTTTCCCAAACCCACTTCAGCGGCGTCCTCTACCGACGCACAATAATAGACTTTTTCAATTCCGGCAAAGTACATGGCTGTCAAGCACATCGCGCAAGGCTCACCGCTGGCGTAAACTACACACTCCGATAAATCATTCGTTTGAAATTGTTCCTGGGCGCGGCGAATGGCCAGCAACTCCGCATGGCCGCTGATATCAAACTTTTTGTGGAGCTCATTTACACCCTCTGAGACGATTGTATTATGTTTGACAAGCACCGCTCCAAACGGCTGCCCGCCTTCTGCCACATTTTGAAGTGCGAGCTCTACAGCCCGTTTCATGAATTTGTCCATTTCTTTCTTCCTTTCTTTTTTAGGATAAGGCTCCATATCCGGCAAGTACCTAGTTGTTTTTTCCTATAAAGCCACACATTCCCATTTCGTTATCATTTTGATATAATGATAGTATACCCTATATGCATCCAGAAAGATTTCCTCCAGATAAAGGGCTATCTTATAAAAATAAAAGGAGGTACCTCGATGTATCAGATCAAAGGGAAAGAAAAAATTTTCGTTTACACAGGTCCTGATGGTTCCGGACGAAAAACTATTGCGAAAAATGTCGCTACCGCATTTGACATGGAAACTGTTCTCTCTTACACCACTCGTTCCCCACGGCATTATGAAAAAGACGGCGAAGATTACCACTTTATAACTGAAGAAACCTTCAAAAACATGCAAGCCCAACAAGAATTTCTCGAAAGCGTCGAGATTGATGGAATCCATTATGGGATTCGTGAACAAGATGTTGTCGAGGCATTTAAGAATCATGATTTCGTTTATTTGACCTTAAATCCCGAAGGTGCTGAAAAGCTGAAAAAAATGTACAGAGATCATGTTGTACGAATTTTTGTGTACGCGGATCGTGATACGGTCATCGAAAGACATAAGAATCGTCAAGATAGTGAGGAAGTCATTGAACGGCATATGAGCCATTATAACGAAATAATGAGCTATAAAGGCAGCTGTGAACATGCATTCGAAAACTTCGATTCCCCGCAGGTCTCTTACCAAGTAAGCGAGCTAATCGAATCCTACCTGGACAGAAATCTCACCGTAACGGATTACTAAACTACTTAAAAGGGGCTTACCCAGAATTAACCTAGAAAATTGGTAAAATGAAAGGCGGACAGTTCACACGGGACTGTTCGCCTTTTGTGTTATTCCATCACACCGAGTAGCGGTTTCCTTTTACCATTTTAGTAGTTATAAACTCTTTATAACTACCGGAGCTCCCATTTTCTTTATTATTGGGTAGTTATGAACTCTTCATAACTACCCGAGCGATAATTTCCTTCTATGTTTGGGCGTTATGAGCATTTCATAATTACCGAAACCCTCATTTCCTTCATCCCCCGGGCTTTATGAACTCCTTCATAACTACCAGAGCCTCCATTTCCTTCAACAATGGGGCGTTATGAACTTTTCATAACTACCGATGCGATGATTTCCTTCGTCGTTCAGGCGTTATGAACCCCTCATAACTACCGAAATCCTAATTTCCTTCACCGCCCGGGCTTTATGAACACCTTCATAACTACCGAGTCACTGATTCCTCCACATGTTCAGGCGTTATAAGTCCTTCATAACTACCGAGTCACTCGGTCCTCCACTCGCTCAGGCGTTATGAACTCTTCATAACTACCGAGTCACTGATTCCTCCAACCGTTCAGGCGTTATGAACCCCTCATAACTACCGAAAACCTTATTTCCTTCACCGCCCGGGCTTTATGAACACCTTCATAACTACCGAGTCGCTGATTCCTCCACATGTTCAGGCGTTATGAACCCTTCATAACTACCGAGTCACTCGGTCCTCCACTCGCTCAGGCGTTATGAACCCTTCATAACTACCGAGTCACTGATTCCTCCAACCGTTCAGGCGTTATGAACTCTTCATAGTTTATATATCTTTTAAGATTACGAGTTGTAAACAGCCTTTTCAAAAAAATTCTTGAATTTTCCATATCGCACGCGTACTCTATTTAAAACAAGGGGGGATTATGGCGTGATTAGAAAGCTTACCGAACAAGACCATCAGCAGGTTCTTACATTTTTAAGTGAAGAACCGTCTATTAATCTATTTATCATCGGGGATATCGAGGCTTTCGGATATTCATCGGAGTTTCAGGAAATTTGGGCAGAGTTTGATGAACAGAGTACAATTAAAGCTGTTCTTCTAAGATTCCATCAATCTTTCATTCCTTACGCCAAGGGAGAATTTGATACTGCCGGCTTTGTCTCCATTATGAGACAGTACACGCAGCCTATTTTTCTATCAGGGAAGTCCGATATCGTGGAAAAATTCGAGGCCTTTGAGGAACTAACTCTTGGCAAAAAACAAGTCACATTTTTTGCAGAGTGCCTTTTTGACGATTGTCTTGGTGACAATGATGTAGAGGTTAAAAAGGCGACAATTGAGGACGTTGATCAAATCATTGAGCTTCGCAGCAGCATTGAGGAATTTCACATTAGAAGTGACGCCCGGAAGATGCTAATAAATGCGATGGAATCCAACACAGGAAGAACCTATTATACCGCCCGCCAAGGCCTAATGACCGCCTGTGTTTCCACGACAGCGGAAAATTCCATATCAGCGATGATTGTCGGAGTCTGCACGCGAAAGGAAAACCGCCGACAAGGTCTAGCAACTGCTATCATGGAAAAGTTATTTAAGGATGTTCTAGTAGAAGGTAAAACGCTTTGTCTCTTTTATGATAACCCGGAAGCAGGCCGTATTTATAAACGGCTTGGCTTTAAAGATATTGGGAAGTGGACCATGTACCGCTAAAATCCCCGTCAAAAAAAGGAAGGTCCCGAGTCACCTTCCTTTTTACCGTTAATACACTAGGTATAAGTCCCTCACTCACCATTACCTTAACAAGCCGGGGGCTGTCCCACTGCATAAAATCACCTGCATGCAAATAAGCTAATATAAGCATCTAAATAAAGGGGTTGGAAGCAATGGTCATATTCAACAAAATCGCCTTATTCTTTGTCATTTTATATTCCGTTTTCACCATCGTTAATACCTATTTAGGGGAAACCGAGCGAGCCCAATCCAATGTCATTTACTTTCTGATGAACGGATTTGCCTATATCGTTACCGCACTCGAAAAAGAAAAACACAATCAGGCTTCAGATGCATTCACGTATTAATGCAACTGGGGCCTTGCCCCCGGCGCGTTAAAGCGGACAAGTATACCTATTGAAAACTCCAATAACCATTTAGCTTTTCAAAGATCTGGGTTTGGTTTGTGTTTGATAGGTTTACTATGAATGGGGTCTCCCCTTTTTCCTTCAGCACTTCCGCGACAATCCCTTCCCCCATAGGACTGCAAAACAAAACCTCTGTTCCGGCCAGGGCTATTTTTCTGCACCGAGCATTTAATTCATGGTTTGTGAACTCCTCGTTCACTTGGAGGTTAAGGAGTTTCCCCCAGATGGCCAAGGTATCGTCCAAATTATGAACCGCAAAACCAACACTCTCAAATCGGACACTCCCCGCCGGATGGCGGTCAATAAGATCTAACTGATCTAGTTCTGCCAACCGTTCGTCGTCGGATTTCTCCCATTGAATAAAGAAAGGAAGCCGCAATTCCGCCCCAGCATACTCTGGGAATAGCAGCGACCATTTAATGACCTCGCCGTCACCGCGGACACGCTCTCCCGGAATCGGCCCATAAACCGTGAATCCTTCCTCCTTGAGCTGTTCTGCCAATGCTTCAATCTCGTTTGTGCGGATTGCAATCCTGGCTGGGCCTTCCCCATTCTCCTTCGGAAGCTGTTCCACAATGTGCCTAATCAAACGGTTAGCTTCATGCGTCTCAGCTTTTTGCCAATCCTCAATTCCTAAAAACTCTAAGTAACTTAATCCAAAATAACTTAAGGTGTTATACGTCCCCCAAGACTCATGCCGTCCGCCGGGTACCAATTTTAACCCTATTTGTTCAAGAGGCTCGATGGCCTCCCCCGGGTTTTTGAAGAACCAAACTAAATGGTCGAAAGAAAATTGCATATGAATTCCCCCTGTTATGTAAAAATCATTTCAAGTATAAAAAACTATTGCATTGGATTCATATAATCATTTACCAATATTTGTACCTCTTCACCTTCGGAAATGCCCCCCGGTCTCTCCACTGCACAAACGATACCCCGCCGCTTATACCCGGCACGGACAAAACGTGCGGCTAGCTTAGAATACTCCGGAAAATGCTTTTGAATCTCCTCACCAGGGAAGATGCACGGCTGGTTTTCCCCCATGCAGATCAACCCAGCCCCGCTTGGGAACAATATCCGCGAGCCCAGCGTTAATTTGGTCAACTCCGGAAAGCCTTGTACCAATAGGTTCGCTCCAAGCCATTCCGGCAGAACATGGGGTACCCCTAACTCTTCCGCAATCTCGGCACAGTCTTCCTCTGAAACGACGGTAATCTGCCGGCGGTTCAGAATTTCTGTCCCCTTTGGATACATAGGCTGCCTAGAGTCAGCCGCGAACGTTACTCCGAAATGACGATCACCTCTTATTCCGCCAAATTCAAGTTGTACCTCCGGAATCCTTCTGGTCACAAACGTACCCGCCCGGTCCGCTATTAATATGGCCATGATGTTTGCTTTTGCTTTTTTCATATCAAAGTCCCCCCGTAAAAATCCACTAATTCTACTTTACCTCAGGCTGACACCAAATCCAATTTTTACAAATCGGCCACGTTCACAAAATTTTCAGATTCATTTTTTCATAGATAAGTTATAATACGGTTGTCACCCCTAGAACATCTTCTCTAGCCCCTTTCAAAAAAATCCACTTAGAAAGCTGGTTGATTCTTTCTATGAAAAAACAATCTTTATGTCCGTGCGGCAGCGGCAAACCTCAGGAGAAATGCTGCGGTAATAAGCTGCAAATGAATGTATTTATACAGCCTTTCACTAATCCGGAGGAACGGGAGGAATTTTTAAAGAACATGACGATGGGCTCCCAATTTCACTTTCGGCAACGCGGCCACTTTTTCTATTATGGAAAAGACATTCTCTCCTACAAACGTGAACAGCCTGCCAACAAGCTCCGCAATGAATTTCTCGAGGTATTTTCAAGCTTTATGACCGATACGTTAGAAGATACCTGTCCTCCTTCATGGAAAGAATGCGATTCCTCATTCTGGGAAGAATTAATCTTCACTCATTTTCCTCATTGTATGAAAATTACGCCGCAAGAAAAAGAAACCGAAAAATTCCTGATGCAGTTACAAAATTTCGTCCGCTGGCTGGACAGAAGGGTTGGCACTTCTTGGTATGGTCTTGTGAACCAATATGTGAAAGAGGCCCGCTCCGACCTTAAAACCTGCGAACGCCTGTTGAATTACCTCTTTTTATGCGATTTCCCTCGGCTTCACCACAGTGACTTTAATCTCGAGTTGGCGATGCAAAAAGTCGAATATAAGTTTGACCAGTTTGCTGAACGGAAGGATAGTCTGTTTGAAGTGACCAGTAGAATTGAAGATACCATTGTGCTAACCGAATTCAACACCAACCGGACTTTTTACATCAAGGGAATCCCCCGCCACTTGATTAAACCGGGTCTCATAATGAACGGTTCCATCGGCCGCAAAAAGGGCGAAAAAGCATGGGAATGGTATCACACAGAGGGTATTTATCCGAACAGAGGGAGGAAGTATATGAGGCTGAATATCCCTGAACTAGAGCCTACTCACGTATAACACCTTAACGAAGTGATGCTTTTCATTCTTCATTTTCCTTATAAAAAGTATTATACTCTTCCTAATAATAGGATTGATGGAGAGTGTCTGACACCTTGACTAATATCAGAGATTTAGCAAAAATGGCCGGCGTTTCCGTCACGACAGTATCTAGGGTGCTCAATAATCACCCATATGTCAAAGAGGAAAAGCGCAAGGCTGTCCTCGATGCCATTAAGAAAAGCAATTACCAGCCAAATATTAACGCGGTTCATTTAAGCATGGGAAAAACCTTCCTTGTCGGTGTGGTGGTCCCATACATTGACCACCCCTATTTCGCTTCGTTAATGAAAGGAATCTCCCATGAAGCATTAGCACACAATTATAATCTCGTTCTTTTCCAAACCAACTATAAGGAAGAAAGAGAATTAGACGCCTTGCAAATGCTAAAGCAAAAACAAATTGATGCGTTAATCATTTGTTCGAGAGCAAGCAGCTGGCCGTTAATTGAGGAGTTTCTTCCTTATGGGCCGATTGTACTGTGTGAGGACACCAGGGGCAAAAAGACGTCTTCCACCTTTGTGGATCACTATCAAACCTTTATCTATGCGCTGGAATATTTAATTCAAAAAGGGCATCGAAAAGTTGGTTATTCTATCGGACGCAAAACGGGTACAAACAGTAAGTTTAGAGAAATGGCCTATAAGGATTTTCTGCAAAAAAATCATTTGCTATTTGACCCTGAATACGTTTTCGATAATTGTCTTTATTTTGAGGATGGAGAACGAGTCGTGGAAAAGATTATAGAAATTCCGGACGCTCCGACTGCTTTGCTGGTGACAAATGATGATGTCGCTGCCGGAATCGTCACCTGCGCAAGAAATCGGCAAATCTCCATTCCTAGTGACCTAGCGCTGATTGGCTTTAATAACCAGCCGATCGCTCAAGTCATGGACATCACGACGATTGAAATCCCGCTTGTAGAAATTGGCAGGAAGCTGTTCCTTCAAGGAATAGCGGAAGAAAAGGAAATTTCTTATCAGGAGATACCTGTTAGATTAATTAAACGGGGTACTGTCTAATCCCAAGACTTTCAGTCGGGTGAAATGTCTGTACCCGGGCTTTTTTTCAAAAATTGCTATAAGCCCCTTGACCTGAAACGCGTTTCATAATCTATCCTAAATTTTGTAATACTGCAGCACCTAGCTGGCGTGATCGGATTCTCGAGCGTTACGGTAGGTGCTGCAGGCAGCTTAGCTGGAAGCAAGCTCCTCTCTTGTTATTGTCATTTTCTGTGTTATAATATTCCCCGGCATAAGTTGATTCATAGAATTCTAACTTGATGCGGGCGGGAGAGGGACACACTAGAAAGTGTGATAAGAAAATGAAGGGAGTTTTTAAACTTAGCGAGCACGGAACAAGCTTGAAGAAGGAGGTTATTGCGGGGGTTACGGCGTTCTTTTCCATTGTCTATATTATCGCTGTCAATGGAAGTATCCTGCAGGATGCAGGCATACCACTCGAAGCCGGAATTATCGCAACCGTACTATCTTCACTGATTGGCTGCTTGCTTGTGGCTTTTATCGCCAACACACCGTTAATCATTGTTCCAGGAATGGGGATTAATGCCCTATTCACCTACACAATTGTTGGTACGATGGGGCTGGACTACACAGAGGCACTGGCAGCCGTTGTCGTGTCAGGCATTCTCTTTGTGATTGTGGCTTTCACGAAATTATCGAGCATCATCTCAAGAGCGATTCCGTCATCTTTAAAGGAATCCATTTCAGTCGGAATTGGCTTATTTATTGCTTTTATCGGCCTGCAAAAAAGCGGCATCATTGTCGAAAATCCGACGAACTTCGTGGCGCTTGGCAATTTGGCGTCCCCGATTGTAATGGCGTCGATTATTAATCTGATTATCACGTTATTTTTATTTTTAAAGAAAGTACCTGGGAATTTCCTGATCAGCATTATTTTAGGAACGTTCGTGTCCTATCTTTTCGGATTGGTAGACTTTTCGAAAACCCACACCAGTTTTATTTCCTTTGCGGACTATAAAAACGTCTTCCTAAGTGCTGACTTTGGAAAAATAACCACGATTCCGTTCTGGACAGCGGCTTTTTCACTGGTTTTGGTGCTTGTTTTTGAAAATATCGGCCTGCTTCATTCCCAAGTAGACGGGATGCTGCAAGCGCCTGAGAAAAACGGAAAATCCTTAAAGGCCATTTCGATTTCCACGATCGTATGCGGATTATTCGGCACAAGTCCATCTGTATCAACAGTCGAAACGGCAGCAGGCATTTCCGCAGGCGGAAGAACAGGTTTAACCTCGATTATCACGGGGCTGCTTTTCCTGGCAGCACTTTTCATCATGCCGTTCATCAAACTGGTTCCGGCAACAGCCATCGCACCCATCCTGATTATTATCGGCGGTTTAATGCTGACCAATATCTTGAATATTGATTTCACTGATTTTACAGAAGCCTTTCCGGCTTTTCTCGTGATCATCATGATTCCGTTAACCTACAGCATTGTTGATGGAATTGCCTTCGGATTTATCGCCTATCCGCTGGTAAAGCTGTTTACCAATAAGAGACAGCAACTTTCTTTATCAATATATATTGTTTCAATCCTGTTCCTGACTAATTTCTTGCTTCATGCAATTGGATAGTCTGAAGGAACATTTTAGATATTAAAAGCAGAATGACAGCTATCGTCATTCTGCTTTTTTTTTCTTTGATTCTAACTCCCAAAATACAAATACCCCTCTTTTACTCTACGCTAGAAGTACTTGGGGCAGCATTCGGAATAGCAGACTGATAATTCACAGAGGAACGCTGTACTATTTGATGTTGAATAGATGGCCCTCCAGCAACAGATGCCTGGAAGTGGAAAACATTGGTATGGGCCAATTGGCTTTGAACCGCAAGACCAGAAGATTCGTTAGTTTGATTATTATCAACACTCGCTTCTGTTGACTGGCCCTGATCACTAACATTTGTGTTAGCTGACTGTTCTTGGCTCATTGCACTTGATCCGTTTGAAACCTGAGTTTGAACTCCTGTTGCGCTTCCAGACTGGCTCTCACCAGCAGCTGTTTGCAATTGTAATTTTTGTATTTTAATTGTTTGTAATTGATATTTACCGCCAGATTGATTTTGGCTTACGGATGAATCATTATCTTGAGCGAACGCGCTCCCTGCTCCAATCGTTAATAAAGCAACAGCTGCAATGGTTCCTACACTTTTCTTAAACATAACTTGTCCCCTTCCATCCTACGGATTAACATGAATAAGTATTAAAGAAAGCCCCATCCAGCGTAATACCAGATGGAGCTGAACCCAAATTAATGCTATAAATTAATTGGAAGATTGTGATTGTACAACTGTTGAGCCGGAAGATTGTGTTTGTGTAATGCCAGCACCAAATGCAGATGCCATTTGGGTGGATAGACCACCTGAAGTTTGTCTTTGAGTACCGCTGCCAGTTGCATCTTGCTGCTGAACAGTTTCATTTGATGCAGCTTGGGATTGATCGTTACCTGCTCCAACCGCAGAAGCTGTTTGTGCTGTTCCAGTTGCAGAACCTTGGGACTGGTCAACATTACCTGCTGCTGCCTGACCTTGTGTTGTAGTATTTTCGCTAGCCTGTGACTGCTCGTTGCAATCTCCAGCAGCCTGTGCTCCTTGGGCTGTTGTGTTGGATGAGCCTTGAGCTTGCTCAGCACCAGCAGCTCCAACTTGAGATTGTTCTGTGGAATTTGCTGATTCTTGAGCTTGAGCGTTTCCATCACCATCAGCAGCAGCAACTTGAGTTGTGTCAGTTGCTGCGCCTTGAGACTGTTCAGCACCAAGCGCGCCGCTTTGGCCTTGGGAAGTTTCATTAACAGCTACTTGCCCTTGTTCATTAAACGCACCGGATGCATCTGCGCCTTGTGCAGTTTCATTGACCGCACCTTGCTCTTGTGCAGCACCAAATGCACCTTCCTGATCTTGAGCAGTTTCATTGTAAGTGCCTTGGTATTGTCCATTACCAAGTCCTTCAGCATAAGCAGATTGCCCAGTAGCATTTGCTGAACCTTGTTCCTGAACTACACCGATACCAACGGCAGATTGGTCTTGATCAGTTACACCAATAACCTCTTGACCTTGCCCGTTGCCAACTCCAACAGAAACTGCACCCTGGCCGGATTCATTTGCCGAACCTTGAGACTGACCAATTAGTGCACCTACAGCAGATTGACCTTGTGTTGTTTCAGTGGCAGCACCTTGACCTTGATAGTTGCCTACTCCGTAAGTTTCAGAGACTTGGTTTGAGTCGTTAGAAGCACCTTGTTCCTGGCCAATTAGGACGCCAAGTGCTCCTTGACCTTGCTCGACCCCATTATAAGCTCCCTGTTCTTGTTCATTCCATTTTCCTTCAGCATACTGGTCTTGGGTAGAATTGTTGCCAGCACCTTGAGCCTGACCAATTAATAACCCGCCCGCCAATTGGCCTTGAGCAGTTTCATTTGTGAAATCCTGATCCTGAGAATTATGTTTACCCAGCGACTCTTGGCCTTGGTAGGCGTCATTGGATGATCCTTGAACTTGACCAATCAATATTCCCAATGCGCCTTGACCCTGAGCACTGCTATTTGATCCGGTTTGATTTTGGCTATTATGTTTTCCGATAGTTCCTTGGTACTGAGTCGTGTCATTGCTTGAACCTTGACCCTGACCAATTAATACACCCAAAGCCCCTTGACCTTGCAGAACAGTATCAGTTGAGCTTTGATTTTGATCTGTCTTTTTAGCGAAGGCAGCAAGCTGAATTTGTGATGATTCATTTGAAGAACCTTGGCCTTGACCAATCAAAACGCCAAGTGCTGCTTGCCCTTGAGCTGTAAATTTATCAGCTGCTTGGCTTTGAGATACTTTCTTTGAAAAAGCGGTGCCTTGGATTTGTGTTGCAGCATCACCAGCACCTTGATTTTGAGAAACAAGGAGACCTCCTCCCATTTTGCCCTGCACTCTGGTAGAAATCTCTGATTGGTCTTGGTTTACACCATGTGCAGCAAATGCAGAGGTAGAACCTAGCAAAGTTCCTGCAACTACTCCTACTCCTAAGATACGTTTCCAGTTAAGTACGTTTTTGACTTTCTTATAATTTTCCAAATTTCCATACCTCCACAAAAAAATTGGGAATTGTTAATTCCTGAGATAAGTATACGATGACTGGAATTAATTAGAAAAACGCCAAATTTGGCGAATATTTCTCAATAACGAACAATTTATGTTCTTTATTAAGCCAAAACTCCGTTTTCCTTAGTTTTTTGAATTTTTTCAATTTACCTTATTAAAGTAAAAAAGCCCTCACTCATTTGGGGCTTTTTAAGGAAATTATTAATGTATTGATTATTGGTATCCTGCACCTGAATTCAAAAGCCGATTGGGCTTAGAGGTCTTCTTTTGTTCTTTAGGCAGCAGTTTGTTTATTATTCCAAATATACTTAATAACAGAAATAAAAATGTCAGTCCAAACCAAGCATAAGTTAAAGTTTTACGTGTTTTTTCTACTTGATCAGGATTCTTCTCATTTGAGGCAGGCTTTTCGCTCCCATAATAGCTAATCTTCCCGTCAACCCCATAAATAACAAGCCAGCTTTGGTCTGCCCAATTGTCTTTTTTGTGCTGCAGAACAATATCTGTATCCTGATCTTTCTGGGTTTGTTTCGGTCCATCCGACCACCGCTGGGACCATGCAAAAAATAAAGCAATGGTTATGGTCATGCAGACAGCAATAAAAAAATTATTTTTCATTATGATTACCCCTTGAAAATAGATTCATTTTTTCATAAAACAAAACCCATATAGAATGTTTCTATATAGGTTTTGGTCTTTCAATCTGTTTAACTATTGATTAACTCTTCTACGCACTATTAACAGCAAACCTCCGGCTAATACTAATACCCCGCCATAAAGAAGGATATTAAAGTTGTTTGTAGCAGTCACCGGCAGTGAATATCCTTTTGCGGCTGGAGCAGCGGCCGTAGTTTTGATTACAGCAGGCTGTGAACTCACAGTTTGTACGTTATTAAGAACCGTTGTCTGCTGGCTGTTTCCATCTGTAGATGGTGTGACTGGTGCAGTACCTTCATTCCCGTTTTGCGGCGGTGTCCCCGGATTTTCATTTTCACTTGCCGGAGGAGTTACAGGAGTACCTCCATTATTACCATCTACAGGTGGGTTCTCTTCTCCCCCTGGTGGCTGGGTTCCTGGGTTTTCACTTCCGTCTGCAGGCGGTGCCTCTGGTTGCCCGCCATTGTCAGGATTTGGTTTCTCCTCAACTTGATTATTGATGATACTGGAGAAGAACGTAAGCCCTAGAAAACTGCTCATTGTTGTTTCGAAACGCTGCAGTTCCTTACTAAATGAAACCATTGCCGAATTTTCAACCACAAGGGTTCCCCAATCAAACGTCTTTTCATACTTATGATTGGTTGGCTCTTCTTTCATTCCATCTACATCGTACATATGAGAATAAGAATCAACCAGCTTTCCGTTTACAATAATTTCTTGAAAGACTTTTACTATACTGCTTACTGAATCTTTTACAATTTCAATATAATTCTTTGTTGTTACATCTACACCTGTTTCAACAACCATTTGTTTTACTGTATCGAAGATTGAACTCTTTACTTCTGCCGTTTGGGTTTGTTCTACTTTTGCAGAGCCAATGGTACTTAAATATTGTTGTTGTTGTGCCTCTATTGTCGTTTTCTGTTTCTGCTCGTCCACCTTTGAATCAAGCTGTTGTCTTTGGTCGACCGTTAATTCCGTTAACTGCGCCTGTTCAAATTCAGCTTGCTCATCTGCACTGATGGACTGTGATTGGCTCGTTGACGCATTGGTGCCTTGATTTTGTGTTCGGGTATCCCCCATTTCTAAGGTGACTTCCTGAATCTGTCCGGATGTAACATCCATCGCCTGCTTTTGTTCAGCTTCTGTTTTTTCAGATGATTCACCGGTTTGCAGCTGTCCTGCCTCTAGTTTCGTTGTCTGGCTTTGGTCCGCTTCTCCTTGGACATCACTTTCAATTTTGCCTTCACAGAAGGCAGAGGCGTTAACCGTCTGTTCTTGGCAGACTGTGCCATTGGCCATTTGATCTTGGACAACATTTACAGCACCGGTTACATCCTGGTTTTGGGTGCCTGTTCTATCAGTTGACTGGTTCTGGTTAACCTTTTTATCATCTGAAACAGCTTCCTTTTCTGTGTTTACCCTATCTTGACTGCCTTCAACAGAACTTGATGGCTCTTCAGGCAACGCAGCTTCATCCGCAGCACTTGCATCCTCTTTTGTATCTGATAAATCCAAGTTCGGTATGTTAACTGTTTCATTTAATCCATCAGCCGCATTTCCATTATCTTGTACAATTGCTTCTGGAATTGATAACACGGTTTCAGCCGCCTGCACGTTGATGATATTCAATCCCATTGTCGAACTATAAAGTAATAAGCAGGCAAGAATTATTTTTTTAAACATCCTTTTCCCCCCTTCATCCATTTATTTCTTTTGATATGTTCATTATAGTGAACAATTCATTCTGTGAAAAAGTTCGTTTTCAGCCATTTTTCTTAATACAGAACAGTTTTTGTCCATTTTAATGCATTTTTCTCCTATTTTCTTACTTTTTCATTATTTTGAACAATATGTTTAATATAGTGAACGAATCTTCCAAAAAAAGAGACTGTCGAATCAATTCGACAGTCTCTTAAATAATTTATGCTTCCACTACATTAGGCTGTTGGTAAACTTCGCTTTCGAATTCGCCGGTTGCCTTACTTGTTAATACTCCCGCAGTCATTGCACCACTGACGTTAAGGGCTGTACGACCCATGTCAATTAAAGGCTCAACGGAGATTAAGAGACCAACAATCGCAACTGGCAGGTTCAAGACTGATAGAACGATTAAAGCTGCGAAAGTTGCCCCGCCGCCTACACCGGCTACACCGAATGAACTGATTGCAACCACAATAATCAGAGTGATGATGAAAGAAATGCTTGTTGGGTCAATACCTGCAGACGGAGCTACCATGACTGCGAGCATCGCCGGATAAATTCCTGCACAGCCGTTTTGTCCGATGGATAGTCCGAAAGAACCGGCAAAGTTGGCAATCCCTTCAGACACGCCAAAGTCTTTCGTTTGTGTCTTAATGGTCATTGGCAATGTTCCTGCACTTGAACGTGACGAAAAGGCAAACGTTAATGTAGGCATCCCTTTTTTCACATAGTTTACAGGGTTTAATTTTGCAAATGTTAAAAGTAATAAATGTACAATAAACATCAAGATAAGTGCTACGTAAGATGCGACGACAAACTTTCCTAATTTTACAATGGCGTCGTAATCACTAGTCGCTGCCACCTTTGTAATGATGGCCAAAATACCGTATGGCGTTAATCTAAGAATGAGTGTTACCACCCTCATGGTGATGGAATATAACGTATCGATTATTTTTGCAAAAAACTCAGCCCTCTCTGGTTCCTTGCGTTTTATCCCAAGATATGCAACACCGATGAAAGCTGCAAAAATAACAACCGCGATTGTTGATGTTGGGCGGGCGCCTGTTAAATCTAGAAACGGATTACTTGGGATGAGTTCAACGATTTGCTGTGGCAGTGTCATACTTTCAACGCCAACCACTTTTTCTTTCAATAGCTCATTGCGGGCATTTTCAGCATCCCCCGCCGTTAACTTTATTCCATCAAGCCCGAATCCGAGTGCAGATCCGATACCGATGGCTGCAGAAACCGCAGTGGTCCCAAGAAGGATGGCAATGACAAGAAAACTAATTTTGCCAATATTTTTAGTAAGCTTTAACTTTGTAAAAGCCCCTACAATCGATACGAACACTAATGGCATAACAACCATTTGCAGCAGTTTGACATAACCACCGCCGACAATATTAAACCAGTTAATCGACTGTGTTGTTACTTCATGTGTTCCACCGTAAATAAGATGAATGATAAATCCAAATACAAGACCTAAACCAAGTCCGGTAAACACACGTTTTGAAAAAGAAACATGCTTTTTTTGCATCATGAACAAGCCGAACATCAGCAAGAGAAGAACGACAACGTTCACGATAATTAATATGTTATTCATTTCATAACCCCCTGTTTTTATACTTTCAAAGTTTAATATATTTAATCCTATGAGTCAAGTCGGAATTACTAACGCTTTAAAGCACTTAAGTTTTTGCTTTAATAATTCTATAAATAAGGGGCACCCTCCTTATTAACGAAGGGCGCCCCCACAATGTATTTTATTATATTAATATAATTTAATTGTTTTCAAGCGGACACACCTATAGATCATACTGATAACAAGCGACGCCCTCCACCTGCTCAAACCCTTCCTGAAGGTAAAGGGCTTTTGCCCGCTCATTCTCCCCATTAACTGAAAGAATCGTTCTTTGGTACGCTTTTTCTTTGGCAAACTGAAGGGCTGCCCTTAGTAAAAGTCTGCCTAAGCCTTTGCCCTGATATTCCGGCAGGATGGCAAGTGGGCCGATATTCATAATCGGCGCCCCTTCATATTCATCTTTAGCCCCGCGTACAACGCCGACCGGAATGTCCTTATCAAAGAGGATTTTCATTCCGCCGTCAATGTAATCCGCACTTTTAACCAACTTCACGAGCATGTCAGGAGTAACGGGCGTTTCATTTCCCTTCAGGTTCGCAAACCCGGCATTTCGGACCTCACACCAGATTTCTTCATCTTTTCCGGGTAGAAAATCTCTAATCTTGTAACCTTTAGGCAAGCTAAGTGCGGGTACATCCATGTCCTCTCTAACAAGCAGGAAAGCGTATCTATCAATGGAAAATTCCAACTCCTCCACCACTTTAGACAATGACTCGTTAACCAATGGGACAAAAATAAATAGTTTTTCAATATCGGCAGTATGTTTGCGTAATGCCTTCATGAGCATGTTGTAGACTTCAACATCTTTTATTTCCGAGTGAAAAATCCGAAACCGCGCCCGTTTCCCCCTTCGCTGATATTCATCGATAATTAGAGATGCTGCAGCGACAATCTCCCCCTGCTGGTTTGCCACAATGTAAGTGGGATTTTCATCATTTGGTTCAAACTTTGCTAAATCATCATCATATAAAAAAGAATCATCTAATTCTTTACGGTGTATTTTACAGTATTCAACAAAATCTTTTAGTCTTTCAGGTTTCAAGGACTCTAGTTTCATCCTTCCACGTCTCCTTCAAATAGCAATATTTGTTAATTAAAACTCTATCATAATATGAGGTTATTCTGAATGGCTGAAAAAAATTGTAACCCTCTTGAAGGACATTTCCTATCCAGCTCCAGCTAGCTTTGTCCTTCATCCCCCACCAAACTTCCCCACTATTCAAAAGTGATGCACA
>NZ_JBLVQN010000004.1:0-181401 GCF_058323225.1 Neobacillus sp. PVCKKU3 | reverse complement strand
AAAATACAGGAGGGAGGAAATAAATGAATATTAAGCGTCTCGAAAATATATTGAGCAGGATTAGCGTCCAAAATGTACCTAATGCAGATGTGGAGGTTGTGAATAATACGCGGCTGACGATGATTGGGAAAGGCCGGCAGGGAGCAGTTTTTAACTATACTAATAACATTTGCGTTAAGGTGTTTGGAAATGAAGAGGATTGTGAACGGGAGTATTATGCTTTATCGCTTGGCCAAAAGACTACCCTTTTACCGCGAGTATATGCGAAAGGGAAGCTTTACATTGCAATGGAGATTATCAAAGGGGTTGATTTGCGGGAATATTTGCAATCACAGCCATTAACGGAGGAACTCTCTGCAAAACTAATAGACATGCTTATCACTTTTAAAAAAATAGGTTATGAACGGATAGATCATCATAAACGGCAAATCTATTTGCAGGAGGACGGGAGCTTAAAGGTGATTGATGTCGCGAGGACCGTATGGCGCGACCGTGTTTACCCTTATCCTCGAAAATTAATTAACTCCTTAGGGAAAGAGTATAAGGAAGTATTTTTATCCCATGTACAAGCATTATCGCCTGACTTATATGAGGAATGGCAGAACTTCATCCGAATGGAAGAACTTTCACGTCATATTTATGAAATCATACTCAAGCAGGAAACCGACAAAAACACTTTAAAAAAATTAAGTGAAAAGAATTTAATCGTAGACAACGAAAAAAAATACGTATTACAGCTTGAAGGGTTAATGTACAAGGTTTTTAAGGAAGAATGGATCAAAACCATGCTGGCCCGTGGTACTGACCCAGAAGTAGTTATGGAAAAGATTGATGAGTACTGGGATAAACGTGAACAAAGTTTTGAGAAGAATTACTCAATGAAAGAGAGCAGCAAGAAAAATAAGGATAAACGCTCCCGCCGATATGAAGGATACAGTTATGATGACCGAAAAAAAGATCGTCACCACAGTAAAGGTCATCGTGATAAAGATCGTAAGCGTCACAAGCATGAAAAAGATAAAAAAAGACACAAAAGGTAATCTACAAACCTATTAAAAAGAGAGGTGAAGCGAACATGAAGATATTAGTCATCTGGCGCTTGCTCACTGTAGGAGGAGTAAATGCCGGCTGGCGAAATCGAGCCATTTATTTTAAAAAACACGGAATTGAAACCGAATTCCTCTATACGACGGACCACGGCGGCCTTCATATTATGCAGGATGTGGCTAAAGTTTATTTAACGAAGGACGACAAGGAGATAATTAACATTATCAAAGAAAATGGATATGACGCCATCATCGTAGTCGACACCGGTGCTGCCTACAAGTGGATTCGAAAAGCGAAATACAAAGGTCCTATATTAATAGAGGCTAGAACCCCCGAGCTTATCAAACTGATGCCGCACCTGAAAACCTTCAAAGGAATCGAGCCCAAACTAATCATTGTTCCCTCCCACTATCAGAAAAGGCTAGTTTCCATTCTTACAGAGGATATCCCTATTCACGTTATATACAACGGAGTCGATACGTCTTTTTTTCGGGCATTGCCTGTGGAGGAAATCGATTTTGCAAGCCAGCCTCTTAACCAGCATGGTAAAAAAATTGTCGGCTGGATAGGCCGTACTGATAGGCGGAAGAATTGGCCAATGCTATTGGAGGTCGCCGAGAAAATAAAACATGAACGTGATGATATAGAATTCTGGCTCATTGGCGGTGCACAAAGCGTCCAGCGGGAAGAATTTGCTGCCGCTTGGAATGACGGGGAACTAACTGACATTGTGAAATGGTTTCCCGTTATTCCGTACCAGCAGATGCCGCATGTCTATGCCAAAATTCGCGAATCGGGCGGCTGCACTCTAGCGACAACGAAGTCGGAATCGTTCGGGAATACTTTTATTGAATCGATGGTGTGCGGAGTTCCTGTTGTGGCTTCGAACATCATGCCAATTAACGAACTGGTGGTAAATGGTGAGACAGGCTTGCTTTATCGGGGCCAAAACGTCGACGATGCAGTCAAGCAAATCTATGAGATTGTAGATAATCCCGACATGCATCGAAAAATGTCGGAAGCTGCAGTTCGTCGGGTGGAAGAGAATTTTGCCATTCAAGTGGTCGCGGATCAATACGTTCACTTATTAAAATCATTCATTCAATTGGAGAGGAATGGAGATGGGGAGGTGGAGGCGACTTGATTAAACCTGTTTCTTATCAGAAAAAATTACAAGGAAAATCGAATGCACATCTAATCACGTTTGATGATGGCAGGGAGTATGTGGTGAAATTCTTTCAGCAAGGTTTTGAAAGATCTTTGCCCAATGAATGGGTCGCCTACTGCCTTGGGCGATATCTAGGATTGCCGATTCCATTTGGCAGAATCGTAGAAATTCCGGAGGAATTCTCGTTACAGGTGCCTGAACTTGCCGAGATGGGACACACCCAATACCAATTTGCATCTTTGTTTATTCCCGATTGTCTGGATGGCCACAAGGTTTCAAAAATTTCTTCTATTGATAACCACCAGTCATTAGCGGGTATTATTGCATTTGATTATTGGCTGTTTAATCGTGATCGGACTCGTATGAATGTTCTTTTTCAAGAAGTTGCCTCAGGTTCAGGAGCGTATAAGCTGTGGATGATCGACCAGGCAGAGGTTTTTGGTTCCTATAATTGGACCCAGGAGGATGTAGATAATCTCCCTGCCGATTTATTAAAAAGTGCCACACATGAATTGATGTCGGCTTATATCGAGGATGAAAAAATATTTTATGAGCACCTCGAAATCATTCAAACAATCCCTATTTTATTAATAGAAGAAATTGTTGAGCTTATCCCGGAAGAATGGGGCGTCACAAAAGACGAAAAAAAAGCAATAGTAACAACACTCGTAACAAGGCGAAAAAAAATTCTTCCTAAATTGCTCGAAAGGTTTATGAAAAGAAAATGGGTGTCAGACACCACAAAAAGACATTTTGGCAAATTGTCCACCTAAGGCGAATGAATTGTAAAATAATGGGTGCGCAATCGTTTAAACCGTCATTTTTTGACGGTTATTTTTTTGTTTTTTCGTGGTTTTTGGTTGAATAGGCTGTTTTGTGATGGGAAATTATTGTGTTTATTCCTTGGGAAAGCGCATGAAGTGACATTTCTCGAGTTGTGAGGTCGGTAGAGTGATGTACAAAACGACATGACCCGACATGAAGCTGTATTCCCACTGTTTGCCTTTATATAAATCATTTGGCATATAATCATTTAAATTGCTTTTTGTAGGTAAAATGAATATTGTGTATGTTAGACATAATCGGACAGGGGAGAAGTTTATCTTGAGCAAACAAGTAATTGTTTATACCACCAACGACTGTATCGAATGCACAATGGTTAAGAAAGTCCTGACTGAAGAAGGAATTCCTTTTGAGACAAGAAATGTGGCAGAAAATCCTGAGTATCAAAAGGAAGTGGAAAAATACGGTTTCCTCGGTGTTCCTGTTACAGTAGTGAATAATCGTGCGGTAAAGGGTTTTACAAATGATCTTAAAGAATTGATGGAGCTTGCGAAAGAGAGCTAATAAGTACAAATTTCGGAAATCGAGTATTTCGGAGTTTTTAGAAGCGGGTTAAACAAAAGTATTTTTAAGATATTTTTCTTTACAAAAAAGATTCTTAGGTTTATTCTGATGATAATTTCATATTTGATGTAACTACTAGGGGTGCCCTGTTAGCGGGCTGAGAGAAAACGGCTAGTTTTTAACCCTTCGGACCTGAACTGGATAATACCAGCGTAGGAAAGTAGACCATGTTTAATTTTTACGGTTTCTTACTTAACTTAACCAGGTCCTTTATGAGGGCCTGGTTTTTTTTATTTTTTAAAAGGAGGAGAAGGATTTGCTTAAAAACAACTTGTTTGAAACGTTGCAAAAAGTAAGAGAAGTAAAACCGCTTGTACATAATATTACGAATGTAGTGGTAACCAATTTTACTGCGAATGGACTTTTGGCTCTTGGGGCATCACCGGTAATGGCCAATGCTGCTGAGGAAGCCGCAGATATGGCACGGATCGCCAGTTCACTAGTTTTAAATATTGGCACTTTAAATTCACAAACGGTAGATTCGATGATTTTGGCAGGGAAGGCGGCCAATGAACAAGGTATTCCGGTTATTTTTGACCCGGTGGGTGCAGGGTCAACCCCTTATCGGACGGAAACAGCGCAAAGGATCATGAGGGAACTAAGAGTATCCATAATTCGAGGGAACGCCGCTGAAATTGCCAATGTCGTTGGAGAGAAATGGGAAATCAAAGGTGTCGATGCGGGAAGCACAAATGGTAATATTACCGATCTCGCCATGACTGCTGCAGAAAAATTAAACTGTATCGTCGTCATTACAGGGAAGGAAGATGTCGTTACGAATGGGAGTACCACTTATGTTGTGGCTAATGGACATCCATTGTTAACAAAAGTGACAGGTACTGGTTGTCTATTAACCTCAGTTATTGGTGCATTTACCGGGGTGGAGAAGGATTTACTGCAGGCAGCTGTTGCTGCAGTCTCGATATACGGAATAGCCGCAGAAAAGGCGGCGGAACTAACGGTGGAATCAGGCCCAGGAAGCTTTCAAATCGAATTTTTGAACCAGCTTTCGAAGGTTGCTGCAGATGACATCAATCTTTATTCTTCCATAAAGAAATTAACAGGAGGAGGGCAATAATGAAAAAGGCGTTAACGATTGCAGGTTCCGATTCAGGCGGTGGAGCCGGAATTCAGGCGGACCTAAAAACGTTTCAGGAGTTAGAGGTTTTTGGCATGTCCGCATTAACCGCTGTTACAGCGCAAAATACATTAGGTGTCCATGGAGTTTATCCAATGACAGCAGAAGCGGTTATCGAACAGATGAAAGCCATCGGTGAGGACATGGGGACCGATGCGGTGAAAACGGGTATGTTATTTAATGCGGAAATTATTGAAGCTGTATCTGCTAATCTTACAAAATATCATTGGGATAATGTTGTTGTGGATCCTGTAATGATCGCAAAAGGCGGGGCTTCCTTGCTGCAAATTGAAGCAATTTCTGCGATGCAGAAATTTTTAATGCCGCTTGCCAAAGTGGTTACCCCGAATATTCCAGAGGCTGAGGTCCTAACCGGGATGTCTATACGTACAGCAGAAGATAAGCAGGAGGCAGCAAAAAAATTACATGCCTTAGGGGTGCAAAACGTTGTGCTGAAAGGCGGCCATGATGAAAACCCTTCAGAATCAACAGATCTCCTCTTCGATGGAAAAGAATTCTATACTTTTACGAGTAAGCGAATTCCGACCAAGAACACACACGGCACTGGCTGCACTTTTTCAGCAGCGATTACTGCTGAACTGGCTAAGGGAGCAGATGTATATCAAGCGGTCATCAAGGCGAAGGATTTTATTCAGGCTGCAATTGAAGATGGGATTTCGATTGGACAGGGACATGGGCCGACAAACCATGGGGCTTACCGGAAAAGAATCATGGAGATGGTCCAATCATGATAAACTTACGGGAAGCCTTGAAAGTATATTTTATTATGGGAACAGCCAATTGCAGGAAGGACCCGGTTGAGGTATTGAAAGAAGCCATCGCCGGAGGAATTACCTTTTTTCAATTTCGGGAAAAAGGCGAAGGGGCTTTAATCGGGGAAGAAAAATATGCTCTTGCGAAAAAACTGCAAAGCCTATGCAAAGAACACAGAATTCCGTTTATCGTTAATGATGATCTTGAACTGGCAATCGCGCTTGACGCAGATGGGGTTCATATTGGTCAGGAAGATGAACCGGCTGAAACAGTCAGAAATCAAATTGGCGATAATAAAATTCTTGGAGTATCCGTTCATACGCCGGAGGAGGCCGAAGCAGCACTTAGCGCTGGTGCCGATTATTTCGGAATTGGACCGGTTTATCCAACAAAAACGAAGGCCGATGCAAAGCCATCAAGAGGGACTGCACTGATCGAGGAACTGCGAAGTCAAGGAATTGCTGTACCGATTGTTGGAATTGGCGGAATTACAAGTGAAAATGCGGCAACTGTCGTTAAAGCCGGTGCGGATGGTGTTTCCGTTATTACCGCCATCAGCCTTGCCGATTCACCGCACTTAGCTGCGAAGGTTTTGCGAAAAAGTGTAGGGGAGTGAAGAGATCATGAAAAAAACGTATAAGCTTACGTTAACTGCTATGATGATTGCGATGGGGACTCTTTCAAGTAATTTGGTCGTGATTCCGATTGGCTTTACAAAGGTTTTTCCAATGCAGCATTTTTTAAACGTTCTTTCCGCGGTTCTGTTGGGCCCTTATTATGCCGTGGCCCAGGCCTTTTGTGTCTCCCTGCTTCGGAATATGATGGGCACAGGTTCGCTTTTTGCGTTTCCTGGAAGTATGGTCGGGGCATTTCTAGCCGGACTATTATTTTGGAAAACTAGAAAAATCTACTTTGCTGTTATAGGAGAAGTTATTGGGACGGGAATTCTTGGAGCATTGCTTTCCTATCCTATTGCAACCCTAATCCTCGGGCAGAAAGCAACTCTATTCGGGTTTATCCCATTATTTATTTTCAGTTCCTTTGCCGGAGCACTGCTTGGATTTGTGATTTTAACGATTTTCTTAAGGAAGAAAGTGCGGCTTGGCGAGAAAAATATCACAGTAACTAAATAGAACCTTCACTGGGGGAAGCCTAAAAGGCTTGAGATGGGCACAGCTCCGAACCCTTTGAACCTGAACTGGATGATTCCAGCGGAGGGAAGTGGAACGATCAGAACCCACTCTTACCTTTGCTATAAAGAGTGGGTGTTATTTTTTTAAAACCTAGAATAAATTTAGGAGGCTTTAGGAATGGTTGGTCTGGAAAATTTAATAGAAACGATCGGACAAGAAGTGGAAGCTAGGGAAGCCGAACTGCTTAAACTTTTGAGCGACCTAATTGCGTTTCCGACTGAAAGTCCTCCGGCCCGGAATACAACGGGAATCCAGGAGTTTCTTAAAAGCTATTTAGGAGAGATGGGATTTCAAACCGATATGTGGGAAGTATATCCTGGGGATTCGAATGTGGTTGGAATTTTAAAGGGTGAATCCTCTGAGCAATATAGCAGCTTAATTGTCAATGGACATGTGGATGTTGCTGAGGTTGGCGACGAGAAGGAATGGGGGGCGGCCCCGTTTTCTGCCAGAATCAAGGATTCTTATATATATGGACGCGGTGTTGCCGACATGAAAGGCGGTATTGCCGCATCCCTCATTGCTATAAAACTTTTAAAAGAGCTTGGGGTTCCGCTTAAAGGAGATTTGCAATTTCAGTCTGTTATTGGAGAAGAAGTTGGCGAGGCAGGAACGCTTGCTTGTTTGGAAAGGGGCTATTCTGCTGACTATGCAGTGGTAGTTGACACAAGCAATTTACATATTCAAGGGCAGGGCGGCGTCATAACCGGCTGGATAACGATTCAAAGCAAAGAAACCTATCATGATGGGATGAGGAGAAGGCTGATTCATGCCGGCGGAGGCATCAATGGTGCCAGTGCGATTGAAAAAATGACGAAAATCATCGAAGGCCTTCAAGACCTTGAACGCCACTGGGCTGTGACAAAAAGTTACGAAGGTTTTCCACCAGGTATGAATACAATTAATCCTGCTGTAATCGAGGGCGGAAGGCATG
This sequence comes from Neobacillus sp. PVCKKU3, assembly GCF_058323225.1. NCBI lineage: Bacteria > Bacillati > Bacillota > Bacilli > Caryophanales > Bacillaceae > Neobacillus > Neobacillus sp. PVCKKU3. Next base: position 173,740 of record NZ_JBLVQN010000004.1, on the reverse strand, counting down.
CTGCGTTTGTTGCCGACCGCTGCGCCTTGTGGGTTACCGTTCATTTCTACCCAGATGAAGATTACGAAGAGATTATAAAGGAGATTGAGCAGCATATTGGTGCAGTGGCAGCTGCGGATCCATGGCTTCGTGACAATCCACCGGAATTTGTTTGGGGCGGTAAATCCATGATAATCGATCGTGGTGAAATATTTCCTTCCTTGGAGCTTGATGTGGACCATTCAGGAACCCGAATGCTGGCAAGCGCCTTTGAAAAAACGCTTATGAAAAAGCCTGTACTCGATATGTCAACGACGGTAACAGATGCAGGCTGGCTTGGCCGTGCAGGAATTCCGACAGTTATTTTTGGGCCGGGAAAACTAGAGGATGCCCATGCTGTTAATGAGAAGGTCGAGATTCAGCAATTGTTAGACTTTACAAAAGTGTTAGCTCAATTTATTGCTGTCTGGTGCAACACACGAAAGGGGGAGTAAAGCCAATGAAATTTTCTGATCGGCTTTTTGAAAAAGTTAAGGGAATTTGGGAGAAAACACATAAGCATCCATTCGTAGTCGGGTTGGGACGTGGCGATCTTCCAGTCGAATCTTTTATCCGCTATATGAAGCAGGACTACGTGTTTCTTATTGACTATTCAAAGTTGTTTGCGTTTGGAACTGTGAAGGCGAGAGATGTTGAGACCATGGCAGCTTTTGCAAAGCTTTTAGATGAAACCTTACATGGTGAAATGGACCTTCACCGCGAGTATGCGAAACGGTTTGGAATTTCGGAACAGGATCTTGAAGGCACCGAAGCTACTCCGATTAATTTAGCTTACACCCGCTACATGTTAAATGTGGCTCAAAATGGTTCTTTGGAGGAATTAATATCAAGTCTGCTGCCATGTATGTGGAGCTATTGGGAAATCGGTAAAATGCTAGCAGAAAACTATCAAAACTCTAGCGATCATCTATTATACGGCGACTGGGTGAAAATGTACTCTTCTGATGAATTTGGGTCGCTGGCTCTCTGGCTAATCGATTTGTTAGATCAATTAACGGAAGGAAAACCAGAGAGAGAATTGGCGGTTTTAGAAGAGCATTTTCTCACCACATCCAGGTTTGAGTATATGTTCTGGGACATGGTCTATGAGGGAGGAGATTGGCCTGTCTAATTCAAATATGTTACACATCGAAGATTTAACATATACGTTTGATAGGGATATGCAGCCGATTTTTCAACAACTTTCGCTCGATTTAAAGGCGGGGGAGTTTGTTTCTCTTATTGGCCCAAGTGGGTCAGGGAAAAGTACACTTTTTAAATTAATTACCGGACTGCTTAAACCGGGCCAGGGAAAAATACAAATTGCTGGGAATCTATCCTCAGGCAGACTAGGAAAAGTTGGCTATATGCCGCAAAAAGATTTACTGCTCCCTTGGCGGACGGTAATGGAAAACGTGCTGTTGCCCTCAGAAATCGCGAAGGAGGACAAGCGGGAAAAGTCACACGAAATCCGTGCTTGGTTATCCCGTTTTGGCCTTAAGGAATATGAGAATGCTTATCCAGATGAATTATCAGGGGGAATGAAACAGCGTGTCGCCTTTTTACGGACCATTATGACAGGCAGGGAACTTTTATTGTTGGATGAACCGTTTGGGGCGCTGGATTCGTTAACGAAACGAACCATGCATAGCTGGTTATTGGGGCTATGGGGTGAGCTTCAAAAGACCGTCCTGTTCATCACGCATGATCTCGAGGAGGCAATTCTATTAAGCGATAGAATTCTTCTCCTTCAAAATAGAGGAGTCCTGGAATACAAGGTCAACCTGCCAAGACCACGAAATTCAGAATCTATTTATCAACCAGAGTTTATTTCGATGCGTAAAGAATTGGAGCGGCTGATACAACATGAGGAGTAAATGGAAAAGATGGGCCGGAGAATACGGTTTGTTTTTGCTGACGGCCATTTGTTTAATCAGTATTTGGCAGTGGGTAGTTGAAGCTGGAATGGTGCCTTCATTTATATTGCCTGCACCTACGGCAATCGGCGAGTCACTTGTGAATAATCGTGAGATTCTTTTGGGCGAGCATTTACCGGCGACATTCTTAGAGGTTTTGATTGGCTTTGGACTTTCGCTTATAGGAGGGCTGCTTTTAGGAGTTAGTATGCATTTTTCTAGGATATTAGAAAAAGTGCTTTATCCTTTTCTAATCATCTCTCAAACGATCCCGATGATTGCCATTTCGCCGATTTTTATCATGTGGTTCGGCTACACGATATGGAGCAAGGTTGCTGTGACAATATTGGTAGCTTTTTTCCCAATCGTTGTGAGTACTTATGACGGGTTGAAAGCGGGCGGAAGCGAATATCGTGAATTACTGTTAACAATGGGGGCCGGACGCTGGACAATTTTTAAAAAGGTGCAGGTTCCGATGGCCTTGCCATCCATCATGTCCGGTTTGAAGATGGCGGTGGTTTATTGTGTCGTCGGCGCCACTATCGGAGAGTGGCTGGGGGCAAGTGAAGGGCTGGGCTATTTTAGCCGGAGGATGTCTTCAAATCTCCAGTCAGATTCAGTCTTTGCAGCTATTTTTCTGCTTTCTTTAATGGGAATTGTATTGTTTTTGTTGATAAGCTTACTAGAAAAAAAGTTAATAAAAAATAAGATTCGTTAATTTGCTGAAAGGAAGTTATTATGGTGAAAAAAAGTTTATTGGTTATGGTGAGTATGCTGCTTCTGTTAGTTAGCGCATGCGGGAAGGCAGGGGCCGATAAGTCCCCCGTTAAAGAGGAGGGCCTCCAGAAAGTCAGCTTGATGCTTGACTGGTATCCGAATGCCGTTCACTCGATTCTTTTTGCAGCACAGGAAAAGGGCTATTTTAAAAAACAAGGACTGGATGTCGACATTCAAATGCCTGCAGACACGAACGATCCTTTAAAACTTGTGGCCGCTGGTAAATTTGACATGGCGATCAGTTACCAGCCGCAGGTATTAGTAGCACGTGGAGAGGATATTCCTGTCCGGTCATTCGCTGCTCTCGTTAGACATCCGCTTAACCAATTAATGGTTGCAGCCGATAGCCCGATTCAATCACCGAAGGATTTGGCTGGACGGACCATCGGCTATCCATCTATTCCCTTAGATGAGGCGATCATTCAAACGATGGTAAAGGCAGATGGCGGAGATGCTGGAAAGATAAAAATGGTCGATGTCGGCTGGGACTTGATTCCGGCGATGGCTACGAAAAAAACCGATGCCTTGATTGGCGGTTATATCAATCATGAGAAATTATTGCTTGATAAAGAGGGACACCCAATGCGTACGTTAAATCCAGCAGATTATGGTGTACCAGACTATTATGAATTGGTGCTGGTAGGAAGTGAAAAAGGGTTAAAGGAAAAACCTGAAGTATTTAAGAAGTTTATGGCTGCCATAAGAGATGGACAAAAATATGTTGCGGACCATCCAGAAGAGGGGCTGTCCATTCTATTAAAGCATGAAGACAAATCATCGCCACTGGAAAAGGACATCGAGACGAAGAGCCTCGAAATTCTGCTGCCGTTGATGGATGCAGGAGATAAACCATTCGGCTACCAGGATTCTGTAGTCTGGGAACATGCTGCTAAATGGCTAAAGGATACCAAAATCATCAATAAAGATATCAAACCACAAGATGCCTATATTAACTTTTAATAAATAATAATCTTGATGTCATGGTCAGGCACCGTAAGTGGACAAATGTCCACACGCGGTGCCTGAAACCATTACTGATATGTTAGAAAATATGAATAATTTGGGCGAGAGATCATGTTCATCAGGTAGGCTGAGTGGTTGGGGCTGGGTTTTCGTTTTTTGTTTAGGAAGTCTATAATAACTTTGGCGTTTCGGATACCGATTCCGTGGCCATAGTATTGATCGCCGCCAAAATAGATGACATTTTCCGCTCTCCAATGTGGTTCCTTTGGACTGAAATCTGGATTGTTGAAATGAAGAGCATCTCCTGGTAAATAATCATCACCGAATTTTTGGTAGATCGGCAAATCCTCATCAAATTGCCAGTCCATTAAATATAGGCGTTCAAACAGCAAATCAAACCGCGTTCTGCCAATTGAATAAAGGGTAGCAATATATAAAACAATGGCTATAGCAGTGGAACACTCAAAAGCATATAGCTTTCCGTTTTTTAAGATGTCTAGAATAGCAGTCGAAGGACTTGCCCCTGGCTTCAGTAGGAACCCTCCGTTGCCGAGCCGGTCCCAATATTTTTTATTGCAGATTGCATAGGTAAAGGTTGTAAATATTGCTCCGCTCTTATTCAGTTCGCGGGCAGCTCTCATCGTATTGGACCGAAAAGTCAGTTCGAATTTAAGCTGCTCCACGGTTTGATACGAATAAACCTCTTCATAAGCAGTCATTTGTTTTATTATCTTCCGCTGTTCTTGGTCGGTGATGAGTTTATAAAGCTCCTCAGCCTTAACAACCTGATTATTGATACGAATCATATTTTCCCCCCCCGAAATCAGATATCAGCCTACGTTTACATTATGAATAATCCCGCTTTGTGACACTAAAAATATTCTTCTTTGACTAGCATTAAAAACAAAAAAAGTTAGGACAGTAACCCTAACTTTTTTAACATTTTTCATTTTATGTGTCCCTCTAAGGTGGACAATGTCCACGCGCGGCGCTTGACACCTTTATTGACGCCTTTATTGACACCTTCATTGTGATACCCTCAATGACTGCTTTAAGGATTTCATGTACATGAGCAGAAAGACGAGGGCGCTCATGAATCTAAATACGGTGCTGATGTTTAGGGCGGTGATGATTCCGCCGATTTCGAGCAGCCAGATGCCGATTTGCGGTGCGATGAAGGCGACGAAGGAGAGGAGAACGTTGTAGGTGGTGATGCAATAGGTTCTCTTTTCCTTCGGTGATTGCTCTAGCAATAGGTTAAACAACAGCAGAACGGTCCCTGAAACAAAGAATCCCGAAGTCATGCTGACAAACGTTAAATAATAAAGGTTCGTAGATAGAGCATTTAAGAAAGGCGCAGTAGCCATTCCAGCTGCCACCCACACGAGCATTAATGTATTGGATTTTTGATCCGCCCATTTTTTCCAGAGCGGATAGGAAAAAATTTGTACTAGCTGATTCGCAACAGAGAAAATACTAATCCACAGAATCGTGGCATGAGCATATGTTACGTTATAAATATTGAATAGACCCCAAGCCATTTGCCAAGTGAAATTAAAACAAAGGGCAGCGATCAGAAACCATTTATAGCCGCGGTCCTTAAAAATTGACCAATCCATTGAAGAATTCTTCGGTTCCTTCACCTGTTTAGGCTGTATCGTTTCCTTATGCTTCATCAAAAAAACAACTTCCAGTACACCAAAGGCAAAGGCCATAAAAAATAAGGTCTGGTATGCAGCCGCGTTATCTGTTTCTTTCTTCATGACAATTCCGATAATCAGTGTTGTTATCATTCCTACCAACGTTAAAAGCCGGTTACGGTCGCTGAAAAATGTACCTCTTCGTTCTTCGGAAATCATCCCGCTGATTAATGTCTGCCAGCCTACGTTTGAAATGGTACCAGGAACATTCATTAAGGCAATAATCAATAAAAAGGTCCATGACTGCATGGATGACTGCAAATAAACTACACCAATGAGCAATAAAAACAATACCCTTGCCCAAAGAACCGACAAGGCAACGGTTTTCTTTTGCTCTTCCAACCGATTTAAGATAACGGCAGCAGGTATGGTCATAATGAGGGCGACAAGTGGCGGTAGAGAACTGATTAATCCGACCTGATAATTGCTTGCACCAAGGATGGAAATGGCAAAGATGGGAAAATAATTGCTTGCCAAGTTTGTCGCAACTGTCGACACCATTCCATGATAAATGCTGACTTTTTCATTATAATTACGCATCTGTCTCCACCGTTCATCTTTAAATATACAAAGCTATTATACATCCAAAAATCTTCGTTGCACTAAGTATTTTTCAAAAAATAAACCCATCATCACTATCGCTGTTTTTAGGCCAGTCAGGAAGAACATGCTATAATAAAATACAAATTAATAATGGAAGGATGTGCAATATTTGGCAGCACAGCAGTCTCAATTGACGAAAAAGAAGTCAACCCAATACATACCGCCAATGGGAGAATATGAGAGCTTTCAAAGCGAAGAGGATTTTAAAGGGAAGTTGAAGGAATGGGGGTTGTCAGCAGCAAAAAAAGAATTTTGGTATAAGGACAGAGGATTTCAATGCCTGGTAAGCATAAAAGGCTATGAAATGTACGGAAATCAAAACTACACCCTTGTAATAGAATTTTCAGATGGAACCCTTAGCTGTATTCACCCGGCTTATTTAAAGGAAATGCAGCAGGCAAGTTTCGGGAAGGAAAGCATGCTTAAGCTTGAGGATTGGGATATGAAGGTAGAGGAAGCAGATACCACAGTTAGTGAGGAGGAATCTGCAAAAATCGACCTGGAAAGTAAAGCAGAAACAAAGGAAATCAACACCCAAGCCGAGCCGGCCAAACCGGCAAAAGTGAAAGAGGCTAAACCTAAAAAGGAAAAGGCGCCTAAAATAGATCTGCCTGCAGATAAAGTGCATTTTACAGCCACTGTGAAGCAGTTTGCCCTGACTTACAATGCTTTTAATGAGGAAAACGATGAAGTCGTTGTCCTTGAAAATGTCCAAATCGTCCAGGAAAACCCTCTCGAACTTGGTCTAGCCTGGTGCAGCCACAGCAAAACATTGAAAAAGTTTGAGCTTGCCCCTGGGGATATGCTCGAATTCGATGGGAAGGTGGCCGCAAAAAAACTTGCAAAAGGGAAGGACGCGGCGGAGGAGTTCACTGTCGAAGTGCCAGTCTTATATAAAATTAATAATCCTTCAAAAATAACGAAACAATAAAAACAGGGACCTTTATTGGTCCCCCAGGCTGTCGAGAAACTATCGACAGCCTTTTATTTTACTCATATTTTTAATGATTAACCGCGTTAATTTGATATTATATTATTAATATCAGTCTTTTCAACAAGTCTGTTGATTGGCGCTCCAGGCACTTCGCTTTCCGCGGGCGTGCCGGGGAGCCTCCCCGTCGCTAAAGCTCCTGCGGGGTCTCCCCTGCCCCGTACTCCCGCAGGAGTCTTCGTGCCTTCCGCGCCAATCAACAGGTTCATTAAATTAAAACTTCAATTTTACAAGATGAAACAAGTATTTTCTTACCAGAGTTGATGAAGGACAAAATTGAAGGAATCTGAGAGTGATATGTCCTTCATAAAGCCGATGAAGGACAAAATCAAAGGGATATGTGAATGAAAAGTCCCTCATAAAGGCGATACACTTAGCAAGGTTCGAAAAAGTGTGTGGCAATAATTTAGATTAATTTGTCTCCCTGTTGATTGGAGCGGAGGGCACTCGACTCCTGCGGGATATAGAGGTCACTGGAGACCCCGCAGGCGCCAAAGCGCCGAGGAGGCTTCAGGACCTCCCCGCGGAAAGCGAGTGCCCGGAGAGGAAATCAACAGGCCTAGTTGCAGAGACTTTCAATCTAGATTGAGACCAAATAAAAAAATTGCCGAGAAAAATAACCTTTCTCGACGGTTCAATTTGGAAAATACATTTCCATACGGTCACAGCCCTTGCGTAACATGAAGTAGTTTTGAAAATCAGTATTTAGTGATACAGTTTCATAATCCTTAATGGAAATGGAAAAGGTTCTTCCATCTTTTTTTGTAAATAAAAGCACTCCATTTAAAAATTGTATTTTATCAAAATGAAACCCATCTCTTTTCCATAAAAAATCTTCGTCCTCATAGTAGTTTAAAACGACCTGCCTATCATGGTAATTCTCAAAAATAGAAAAATTAGATATTCTTTTTTCCAATTTTATCACCTTCCCCTGTAGTTTTATTTTAGTAAAAATGGATGAAGGAACGGGGTGACGGGAATCACAAATAACAATTATTTCGAGAACTGAAATTTTTTTATATGTAACCGCCTCCATCGGAAATTAGGGAATTCATCTAGGGAAATATGGAGTATAATAAGGGAAATAATCAATACAACTGGGGTATGAAACATTGGAAAAACGAAACAGCAAGTATAGATGGATAGTTTTTACGGCAGTGTTGTTTACATATTTTATCATTGTAAGTCAAAGAACAGCACCTGGATTAATTTCGGATCAATTAATGAAGGAATTCCATTTACCAGCAGCCACGATCGGTTTGTTGGCAAGTATACAGTTTTTGGCGTATGCTGGACTGCAAATTCCGATTGGGATTTTATCTGACCGTTTGGGTCCAAATTATTTTCTTATTGGCGGAACCCTCCTAACGGGGCTTGGGACAATTATTTATAGTACTGCCTCGAATGAAGCCATCCTTTTTGCTGCAAGATTGCTGGTAGGAATAGGGGATGCCGCCATTTGGGTCAATTTGGTGTTGATTTTAAGCAGGTGGTTTAGAGCCAATGAATTTGTAAAATTGCTTGGCTTAGCAGGAATGGCCGGAAGCTTAGGATTTTTATTGGCGACAGTTCCCTTCTCTGCATTAATTGCCACCTTTGGCTGGAGACCGCCTTTTTTGACAACGGGTATTATTCTCTGCCTTACTGGAATTCTTTTATATTACGTTTTGGTCATGAAGCCAAATCAAATGGGCCTAAACCAAACCAAGCCGCAAAAGTCTTATCTTAAAAAACAGCCGAGGCAGGAAAAAACCTTGGTGATGCTGCGCCGTATTTTTTCAAATCGTCAGGCATGGGCAGCTTTTTTCTGTCATTTTGGAGCGGTAGGGACATATGTTGGATTTATTGGTTCATGGGCTGTACCATACGGAATGCATGTATATGACATGACAAGATCCGCTGCCAGCCAGCTGGTTATGATTGGCTTGATTGGCGCCATCATCGGTGCGCCTGTAACAAGCTGGTTTTCAGCACGGATTGATTCACTCAAAAGACCATATGTCCTGGTTCATGTTGTTATTTTTCTAAGCTGGACTGTCATTCTGCTTTTCGGTGGAAATCCGCCTGTTTTCCTCCTATATATGCTTTTCTTTTTAATAGGTTACGGAAATGGCGGCAGTACATTAACCTTTGCGGTCGTCCGTCAGTCTTTCCCTATTAAGGAGGTTGGCGTAGTCACAGGATTTGCGAACACAGGGGGGTTTATCAGCGCGGTACTTTTACCGAGCATTTTTGGTAAGGTATTAGACCATTTTCATTCATTCGGTGCAAGTGTGGGGTACCACTATGGGTTTATTATTCCTGCCGCATTCGCCCTGATTGGCTTACTCGGCGGAATGATGATCAAGGAAAATCGGCGCGAAGTGAACAGGCCAAGTGAAGAGGCAATTGTATAAGCTTGGAGTAATTGGGCAATAAGCCTATCCCTCATTCAATTTGGACACATATACTAATTTGTAACCATTTTGAGGAGGAGATAAAGAATGGATAGACAATTAACAATTGGTTTACCAGGCGGAGGTTATGCACCACCTGGTCATCCGGGAATGGGATATCCAGGTGCGCACCCAGGCATGGGTTATCCTGGTTATCCGGGAATGGGCTATCATCACGGCCAGGGCGGTTTTTATCCGGGACATGGGTATCATCACGGCCACGGCGGCTATTATCCAGGCCATGGGTATCACCACGGCCACGGCGGGTATTATCCGGGCCAAGGGTATCACCACGGCCACGGCGGCTATTATCCAGGCCACGGATATCATCACGGCCACGGTACCTACCAGCCAGGCCAAGGCTGAAAAGGTTAATTAACAGAACAGGTTGTTCGTGAATTAAGCAGGGGCTATGGCTCCTGCTTTTAATTTTTGCGAGCTTATTGTTTAATTCCCAGCGGATATTGTGACCACAGAAACGAAAATAATAGAGGAAAATGGAACAAATATTTAGTATAATTATTTTTTGAATGTATTTTTAAGGAGTTTACTACCCATGAATCAGGCTATCACCTTAAAGGATAAAATAAAACAAATCTTCGTTCTGTTAGTTCCAATTTTAATCACCCAGCTTGGGATGTTTTCCATGGTGTTTTTCAATACGATCATGTCGGGAAAATATCATTCAACCGACCTGGCCGGTGTCGCGATTGGTTCTTCAATTTGGAATCCGATTTTTACAGGCTTGAGCGGCATTCTCCTGGCAGTATCGCCGATTGCTGCACAATATTTTGGCGAAAAAAAGAGCCATGAAATTGCAGCCGTGGTTAAGCATGGTGTGTATCTTTCCATCATTTTAACATTGGTTATCATTGTTTTTGGTTTCTTTTTATTGGCACCGCTTTTAGTAACGATGAATCTTCCAAGAGGAGTGCAGGATACAGCTTTTAACTATCTTATCGGGCTTAGTTATGGGATTTTGCCGCTTTTTATTTTTAATGTATTACGCTCGTTTATTTATGCTTTGGGAAAAACCCGTGTTGTTATGGTGATCATGATTTCATCCCTGCCTGTAAATTTTCTCTTAAACTATGTGCTTATTTTTGGCAAATGGGGCTTTCCTGAGTTAGGTGGTGCAGGTGCAGGCTATGCTACATCGATTACCTATTGGGTGATTTTAGCTTTTACGGTTTTGATTGTGTTAAAACAAGAACCGTTCTCTACGTACCCCGTATTTAGCAATATGAAGCAATTTTCGTGGACGAAGTGCAGAGAGATTTTACAAATTGGAGTGCCGATGGGGTTGTCGACGTTTTTTGAAACAAGCATGTTTGCAGTCGTTACTATTTTAATCAGTAAGTTTAATGTAACAACTGTTGCTGCCTATCAATCGGCTTTGAACATCGTGTCGTTCCTGTACATGATACCTATCAGCATTTCAATGGCCCAGACCGTCCTAGTCGGATATGAAGTGGGTGCCCGCCGCTATAAGGATGCCAAGGTCTATAGCTGGCTAGGTATTGTTTTGGCGGTGATGATCGCGCTTGTGACAGGATTATTTGTGGTGGCTTTTCGCTACAAGGTCGCAGGGTTTTACTCGAATGAGGCGGCGGTTATAAGTTTGACGGCAAACTTCTTAATTTTCGCCCTGTTTTTTCAAATTTCCGATGCCATCCAAGCAACAGCCCAGGCAGCGTTAAGAGGCTATAAAGATGTGAATTTGGCCTTTATGATGACATTAGTTGCCTACTGGCTCATCTGTTTGCCTGCTGGATACGTATTGGCACACTATACCGGATTAGGGGCAAGGGGTTACTGGATCGGCCTCACCATCGGTCTCCTTGCCGCAGGAATCGCCTTAGCCATCAGGCTCATCTACATCCAAAAACACAAATTTACTAACGTTGAAATGTTGGAAGTGGGGTAAATCTGCCTGAAACGCTATTTCACTAAATCAATCACTCTGAAATTCTGTTAATAAAATGAAAAGACGCCATTGCATCAGAATGGCGTCTTTTTGTTAAAAAAACTTTTTTATTCCAAATAATTTTAGTAATGGATTTTGGTTTTTATCTGTGATTTGCAGTTCATTCATAACTAATTTTTCTTGATTATCAGTAATCCACTTTTTCAATTCTTGCTTATCTCTGCATTGTGTATAATATGTTTCCCCACCCTTACCAAGAGCATTGACAACATATCTACAAGTGTTCCCCATAATGCCCACCTTTACGTGTGTAATATATTTATATATTGCATTATAGCAGGCTTTTAAAAATAGTCCATCGTTATTTTGTATCAAATTTATACAAATTTTTCATATTCTCCTAGAAGCTGATTCATAGATTTGACTTTTCTCAATAGACAAATTAACATTTAAAAAAATACTTTCGGAGGAAAATTTATCTTACTATTCTATTTATACGTAATATTCCAAAAAGCGTGATCTAAAACCAAAAATAAAAATTATTTTTAAATAGTTATATATGAAGAGGAGTATAAATATATGGATATTCAAATGCTGGAATCTTTGGTGACAAATTTAGGACTAGAGCCTCATCCCGAAGGCGGTTATTATAAACGAACTTTTGAATCTTCCGAGCAAATATCTGACCAAGAGTTAGCTGTGAATTATAATGGAAAACGAAAGCTGTATACAAGTATTTATTTTGTATTGACGTCTAATGACGTTTCCCATTTTCATCGGTTGAAGTCAGACGAATTATGGTATTTTCATGGTGGAAGCTCTTTGACTATTCATATCATTCATGAAAATGGAGAATATGAGGAAATTAGGCTTGGATTGAATTTTAACAATGGCGAAGTTCCGCAAGCGCTTGTCCCCAAAAATGCTATTTTCGGTTCATCAGTAATGGAGAAAGAAACATGCTCGCTTGTAGGCTGCATGGTTTCACCTGGCTTTGATTTTCAGGATTTTGAATTGTTTACACAGGACGAGCTATTACAAAAATATCCTCAGCATAGAGAAATCATTTTGAAACTGGCGTATAAAGAATTGCCAAATAAATTATATGTAGAAAAATGATGAAGTCATTGATAATTTATGGTGATTAAAACTATAATTAAAATAAACCGACTGGTCATAATATTTTTTCGTTCAGCAAAAGGGGGAACAGCCATGCCGCCAATTGTATCCGATTCCTATAAAGAAAAAAAGCGTAAAGAGATATTGGATAGCGCTTTTGTCTGCTTTGCTCAGAAAGGATTCCTAGTTGCTACCGTTGACGACATTGTGCAGCATTCCGGAATTAGCAAAGGGGCCATCTATAATTATTTCAAAAGCAAAGATGAAATTTTTCTGGAATTGATGAAGGCGAGTACAGAGGCTACGTATGAAAAACTAACCGCCGAATTGGGGAAATGCACCAATTCCATAGATAAAATAATACATCTATTTGATATGTATTTATCACCAAAGGATCGAGAGGATATCGGCAATATTGTTGTCCACGATGAATTTAAACTTCATGCCTCTCGTCACCCAGAATTATTGGAAAAATTGAACCAGCGAAGACATGAGTATTTTATCCAGCTTTTTTCACAAATCATAAAAGAGGGTCAGCAATCAGGTGAGATAAAGAAGGACCTGAAGCCAGACATTTATGCCAATGTGTTTTGGTCGATGATTGATGGGGCAATGATTCAAACGATCTATCCCGAGTTTCCATGTAATGATGTGATTAACGAGATGAAGGAAATGTTTTTAAGAAAAATTAAGGCTTAGCCTGACGAGAACCGCATGTGGAACAAACTTCATCCACATGTGGTTTTTTCAAAAATTTCAGCGCAAAATCATTGAATTCAGCATAAATATATAATAAAATCAAAATAGACTTTACAGTCTATTTTGAAGGTTATTTTTTTAGAGACTAAATAAACCGACTGGTCATTTTAAAAAGTGAAAGAAAGGTGGGCAAATTATGACTCTAAATATTTTGTTTTTAACCGTCACCATTACAAAACGAACAAAAAGTTTAAAAGAGGCAGTACAGGATGATTATATAGAAAAACTACATGATGCGAATAAAAATCAACGTATTTCGATGAGATATTTTAAATAATCATAGAGGTTAGGGCAGAGGCCCTAGCTTTTTTTTTTGCTTAGTTGGACCGGATGAATGGTCTCAAGAGGTCCGCTTAACGAAATTTCGAGGCACGAGAACCGTCCCCACGCCTCATTGTGAACAAAATGAACAAAATGATTAATAAGGTTTTAATGCTGTTTAAGTATATAAACTTTCAATATTCTAAATTTTTTGTAGAATTAGGTAAACGTTTACAAGGGGGAATTAAAAAGATGTTTAGTTTCAAAAAATTTTCAACAGTGGTGACTGCGGGAGCATTGGCGTTAAGCCTTGCTGCATGTAGCAGCGGTGCCAGCAAAGAAACTTCAAGTCCAGCAGCCAAAAAAGAAGAAGGGACAGGCTATCCAACAAAAGCCATTACCGTTGTGGCACCATCCGGGGCAGGCGGCGGCTGGGATTTAACAGCACGCTCCTTCACAAAAATCTTAAGCGAAACCAAATTGGTGGAGCAGCCGTTAACGGTTGAAAACAAGCCGGGCGGCGGCGGTGCCGTGTTTATGGCGGAATACGCCACACAGCAAGCAACAAACAATGACATGCTGTTTGTCAACTCACCGCCAATCATTATTAACAATCTGAAAAAAGAAGGTAACAGCCCATATGGTTATAAAAACACTACACCATTGGCACAGCTGACAAAGGATTATGGAGCAATCGTTGTAAAAGCTGATTCAAAATTCAAAGATTTAAAGTCAGTATTAGATGAAGTGAAGAAAGATCCTACTAAACTAACATTTGCCGGCGGTTCCGCACCTGGCTCTATGGACCACTTGATTTCTATTCTTCCGGCCTTTAAATACGGAGTGGATCCAACCAAAATCAAGTACGTTTCCTATGATGGCGGCGGTGAGGCAATTACCGCATTGCTTGGCGGTAACGCAGACGTGATCGGCACAGATGCTTCGAGCGTAAAAGAATTTTTAAAAGCAGGCAAGGTTCGCGTATTGGCGATTACTTCAACTGAACGTTTAGGCGGCGATTTCAAAGACGTTCCAACAGCTAAGGAACAGGGTGTAGATGCCGAGTTCACGATTTGGCGCGGAGTGTTTGGACCGGAAAAAATGTCTAAAGAAGCTAAAACTTATTGGGAAAAGACCATCGACAAGCTGGTCCAGTCACCTGAATGGAAAAAAGAAGTTGAAACACAAGGCTGGGAATTGGAATACAAAAACAGCGCTGACTTCCAAAAATTCTTAGGAGATCAGGATAAGCAAGTCAAAGAATTATTATCAGCATTAGGCATGCAGAAGTAATAAAGGCGGGAAGGAGTTGCTTTTCTCCTTCCCTTATTTTTTCAAAAAGGAGGACTTCCAATGGAATTGAAATTCGACCGTATTGCGTCAGTCCTGTTTCTTGCAGTAGGCGTATTGTTTATCATCGGCAGCCGGCATATTGCCAGTTCATCTTACGGAAGCGTGGTCGGGCCGGATATTTTCCCGCTCGTCCTTGGAAACGCACTAGTGTTGTTAAGTATTCGCTTGTTTTTTGAGACGTTCCAAAACAAAAATAAGCAGGAAAATAAAGAAAAATTAGAATACAAACCATTTATCATTATTTTTATTGCGACTTTGCTTTATATTTTAACGTTGGAATCCATTGGTTATGTAATCACTACATTCTTATTTTTATTTGTCTGCTTTCAAACGATGGAACGTTCAAAATGGATCAATTCGCTTATCATATCAGCAGCATTTTCTGGACTTGTTTACTTTTTATTCGTGGAGGTTTTAAAAGGGACACTGCCAGGCTGGCCAATTTGGTTCTCGTAGGTTTGTAGCAAAAGACCTTCTGCATTTAAGGAAATGTCAGCTTTTTAGAAAGGGGAGTACGGACATGGGTATACTTGATTATTTATTACAAGGTTTTGGAACAGCACTTATCTGGTATAATATCATCTTTGCTTTTGTCGGGGTTTTAATCGGTACCGCGGTTGGGGTGCTTCCGGGAATTGGACCTATGAGCGGTGTCGCGCTCCTGATTCCGGTAACAGCATCGATAACCGGCGGACTTCCACCGGAGCAGGCAGCGACCAGCGCCATCATTCTTCTTGCTGGTGTCTACTACGGGGCGATGTATGGGGGTTCGACAACTTCGATTCTATTAAATACACCGGGAGAATCGTCCTCCGTTGTGACGACCCTGGACGGTTATCAAATGGCGAAAAAAGGGAGAGCGGGGAGCGCCCTTTCGATTGCGGCAATCGGCTCGTTCTTTGCCGGGATTGTTACAATTATCGCACTTATTTTATTAGCAAAGCCATTATCAAACGTTGCTCTTAAATTTGGTCCAGCAGAATATTTTTCACTTATGCTTCTTGGGCTTGGGGCGGTCAGCGGATTAGCTGGAAAATCGGTAACGAAAGCGTTGATTATGACGGTTTGCGGTCTTTTGCTAGGAACGATTGGAATTGACAATGTTTCGGGGATTGCCCGGTTTACCTTCGAGATCCCATGGTTATACCAGGGAATTGAGTTTTTGACACTCGCGGTCGGTTTATTTGCACTTGGTGAGGTGTTCAAAACCATCCTTGAAAAAGAAGAGGATGACGGAGAAATTGCCAAAATCAACAATATGCTGCCGTCCAAGGAGGAATTCAAGGAGTCTGCAGCTCCAATTGTCCGCGGATCACTACTCGGCTTTTTCGTCGGTATTCTACCGGGGGCAGGAGCAACACTCGCATCGTTCTTCTCTTATCTGCTAGAAAAAAAGATTTCAAAGAAACCTGAAAAATTTGGAACAGGTACGATTGCTGGAGTTGCTGCTCCTGAATCCGCTAATAACGCTGCATCAGGCGGAGCGATGATCCCTTTATTAACACTAGGTATTCCGGGTTCTGGGACTACTGCTATCTTGATGGGGGCCCTGATGATGTACAATGTCCAACCGGGTCCATTATTATTTGAAGACCATCCACAAGTGGCGTGGGGCTTGATTGCCAGTATGTTTATCGGAAATTTTATGCTATTAATCTTAAATCTGCCTCTAGTAAAAGTATTTGCAAAAATTATCGAGACACCAAAGAAGTACTTGATTCCAATGATTATTGCCATTTCGATTTTCGGTGTTTATGCAGTCCAAGTATCGACTTACGATTTACTTTTGTTATTAGCCTCCGGTGTTCTTGGTTACTTTTTAAGCAAAAATGATTATCCGATTGCTCCACTTGTTCTTGGACTTGTTTTAGGCCCAATGGTTGAGAATAACCTTAGAAGAGCATTGACCATTTCGAATGGTGATTATACGGTATTTCTTTCCCGCCCAATTTCATTAATTTTTCTATTAATCACCCTATTATGGCTCGTCGTGCCATTCATGATGAAGCGCAGGGGCAAAGAGGTTATCATTAATGTTGAGGGATAAATCTGAAGATTACAAAAAACTCCTTTTTAAAGGAGTTTTTTTAATATATTATTAAGATAGAGGTGTTTGCGTGCGTTTACATACAAAACTGATGCTGGGAATCTCTATAGTTATTATTATAATGGGGACCATCATAGAATTTACGTTTAAAAATATCATGGAAACGAATTTGAAGCATGAGATTGGAACGAAGGCGTTATCCGTTGCACAATCGATTGCGAACATGCCGGAAATACAAAAGGCGTTTAGTGCGGAGGACCCCGCTTTAATTATTCAGCCCATTGCGGAAAAAATACGCAAACAGGTGGGTGCGGAATTTATTGTTATCGGAAATCGAGAAGAGGTCCGTTATTCACACCCTAACCCCAATCGTTTAGGCAAAAAAATGGTTGGTGGAGATAATGACCGTGTTTTTAATGGAGAATCAATTATATCGGAATCAGTTGGGACACTTGGACCTTCTTTACGAGGAAAAGCTCCAATTTTTATTGGTGGACAGGTTGCCGGCGTCGTTTCTGTAGGGTACCTGCAGACAGATATTAAAAAAGAAGTGGCGCGAATTCAGAAGAAGGTCTTTTGGGCCATCATGATTATTTTATTAGGCGGTCTTCTGGCTGCTATATTAATCTCGTTTAATATTAAAAAGGCACTTTTGGGGCTTGAGCCAGAGGAGATTGCCTGGATGTATCAGGAAAAGCATGCGATCCTTGAATCCATTCATGAAGGAATAATTGCCATTGATACGAATGGAAGAATAACGGTTGTCAACGAAACAGCGCATAAAATTTTACAGGTCCCTTGCGATACCGTTCTACGTGGGACAAGGATTGAAGAAGTGCTGGAAAATACGCATTTGCTCGATGTAGTCAGGACCGGTCAGGCCGAATATGACAGGGAATTCATGATTTTTGGGGAAATCTTTTTAGCAAACCGAGTGCCAATTTTTAATAACAAAGGTACCGTTATCGGGGCTGTAGCGAGTTTGCGGAATAAATCTGAATTGGCGCACCTGCTTCAGGAATTATCTCATGTCAAGGCTTATGCGGAAGGGCTGCGCGCTCAGACACATGAGTATTCCAATCGTCTTTATACATTGCTGGGGTTGATTCAGTTAGGTTCCTATAAAGAGGCAATCGATTTCATATCGAGAGAAGTGGATGTTACCCAATCGTTCATTCGATTTTTAATGAAGGAAATACCTGATCCGATTATTGCCGGATTTATTCTAGGGAAAGTCAGCCTGGCTAGCGAGCTGAAAATTCAGTTTACGATTGATAGTGAAAGCAGTTTTAGGGATCTTCCTGGTGACATCAGCCGGGATTCACTAGTCACGATTATTGGCAATCTCGTCAACAATGCTTTTGAAGCTGTGAGGGCAAATGACAAGGTGGAAAAAATCGTTTCCTTGTTTTTAACAGACCTTGGCAGGGAATTGATTATCGAAGTAGAAGATAACGGCGCAGGGATTGACGCCGAGTTGACTGATCAGATTTTTAAAGAAGGTTTTTCAACAAAGAATTCTGGAACCAATTCCGGAATCGGTCTTAGTCTCGTTCAAAAGGAAATTCACGAATTAGGGGGATACGTGACGTTTTCATCGGCCAAGGGAGAAGGAACGATTTTTACAGTGGCGATTCCAAAACGCAGGGGGAGTTTGCATGAAGGTGAACCGAGATATTGAAGTGTTAATTGTTGAGGATGATTTACGTGTGGCGGAAATCCAAAAGAGGTTTTTGGAACAACTCGAAGGCTTTCAAACGGTGGGAATTGCGGCTAGTTATCTGGAAGCAAAAACGTTAATCGAGATTTTGCAACCGGACCTGCTTCTGTTGGATGTTTATTTTCCGGATATGAACGGACTAGATTTGCTGAAGGAAACAAAACAGCAGGCAAAGCAAATGGACGTCATTATGATTACGGCCACAAAAGAGATTGATAAAGTTCAAGAGGCAATTAGTATAGGTGTCTTTGATTACATCATTAAACCAGTTGTATTTGAGCGTTTTAAGCAATCATTGCTGCGGTATCAAGAGTTTCATAGAAAGCTTGTTCAATTGGGACAAGATAATCCGCACGTCACCCAGCAACAGGTCGACCAGCTGTTGCGCAAGGATGTTGAGGGGGCCGCAGGAGCGGGGGACAAGCCTTACCTTCCAAAGGGCATCGACCCGCTTACCTTAGATAAGGTAATGGAAGTACTCGGACGAGCAGAGGGCGGTCTCACCGCAGAACGAGTCGCCAAAGATATCGGTGTCAGCCGTACCACCGCCCGCCGCTACCTCGAACACCTTGTCGCCGAGGACAAAATCGAAGCCGATTTAGCCTACGGAACAGTTGGCCGCCCTGAACGTGTCTATTTGGTGTCAGACGCCACCAAAAGACAAATGTCCACCTAAGGCGGAAACTTTTAAAAACAAAAAAGTGTAAGACCTCTTTAGGTTTTACACTTTTTGTTATGTTGGTAAGTCTAAGTGGATTTTGCGTTTTTTTTGATTTTGAATATCCATCTTAGGATTGGCGGGACGGCAAAGTATATGAAAAACAGCCGGAATAGCTGAAAGCCACTCACCATTGATAAGTCCGCTCCTATTGCATGAGCGAGGATGCCCATTTGATCCATTCCTCCTGGGGCGACACTCAAGAAGCTGGTGGATGGAGTGAAATACCGAAAGTATACCAAAAGCAAACTTAATCCTAATGAGCAGAGAATCATCAGTCCCCCGCTGATAATGGCAAGGGTAATAACTTTTGCTTTATTTGTCAGTTTTTCAGGTTTCAACAACAGTCCTATATAACCGCCAATCATAAATTGCGAGAGGTCTAATACAGGCGGCGTGAGGGCAGGTCCGTGAAGTCCGCCAATCGTCAAGACAGCTGTTCCCAAAATCGGTCCAAGTAAAAACGGCGTAGGAGCCTTTATTTTTTTCGCTAGCAGGGCACTTAGAACACTAATGACAGCAAATAAAATTAGCATCAGAGGAAAATTTCCAGCAAATGTTTGATCTGCGCTTTGTAAAAGTGAGGAGTCTGTATTACCCTTTCCTGTATTCTGAAAAAGCGGTCCGAACACAAGAAACGGAACAAAAAAGATAATCATCATTAATCTGGCAACCTGAAGAAACGTCACCGTTGTAATATCAATTCCCTTCATCTCTTCGGCAAAGGTAATCATTTGCGATAGACCACCGGGGATACTTCCGGTTAGAACAGTTGGATAATCAACGTCAGTCAGCTTTGCTACAACAAAGGCAATGCCAGCACAAAAACAAATTAGTAAAGTGGTCGTTAACAACATGGAAGGCAAATTTGCCGCAATTTGATAAAGAGCTGTTTTGGTAAAGGACAGCCCAATCGAATAACCAACAATGATTAATCCAATATCTCGTATCCATCTAGGCCAATATAAATTAATTCGATTAAACCTCGAGCCAATGAATACAGCAGTCATTGGTCCTAAAAGCCAAGGAATGGGGGTATGAAGGAATTGAAATATCAGCGCGCCGATTAAGGCAATGATGAGTGTTATAAAAAAGCGATTTGTTTTATTGTCATTAATGTTCAGAAATTTTGTCAACGATAACCCTTCATTCTGGAAATATATAAGGTGTGATGTTCAAATACTCCACTATTATCATCATTTTACCATGATTTATTGATCCTTGATATTTTAAAGCAATACTTTTGGGAATAATGGCTTCATGAAGGAGTAACTCCAACCGATACCCCCGTTAATAGCGAGAATTTCTTATTGAGAAACCACAAGATAATTAATAATAATACCTATACATAACGAGCTTTTTTCGAAATGGTTATCATGATCATATCCCAAAAGCGAGAACGGCTAGCCACTTTATTTATTATTCTAAAAATATTGAGATCCATAAAAAGCCCCCTTCACTTTAACTAAATGCTATTATTTCTAGCAAACCAGCAGTCCATGTATAGAAAGGAATCCAAAAAAAATTACTCTAACTGTAAAAGGAATCTAGGATTTTTATGCCGAAGTAAAGATAAGTTTAGAATGGATGAATTTAGTTCAACGAAAGGGATTGCTAAAAAAATGAACAAACATTACGTTTTCGTTTATGGAACACTGAGAAAGAATGAAAAATATCATCATTTGTTGCAGGGGGCAGAGCTTGTAGCTGAGCAGGCTTGGACAAACGGAAGACTATTCGACACCGGACTAGGATATCCCGCGGTGAAAGAATCAGAATCGGATACGGTATATGGGGAATTATACCTGGTTTCAGATAATCATCTATGCAGCCTGGACGAATTGGAAGAATATGAGGAACATAGTCACGACAATTTATACGACCGAAAAAAACAAATCATTTTTCATGACAATAGGAAGACGGAAGCCTATATCTACACGGTTGCCAAACACAACGAAAGCATGTTAAGTACGCCAATCGTACTAGGTGACTGGAAGGTGTACCAGTTTGAAAAACAAAGTGGGAACGTTCTGTATTTTGCATATGGCAGCTGTTTGGATCATGCCAGGTTTAAGCTAGCTGGGGTCGATCATTATTTTCAAAAATTAGCAGGGGTTGCAGAGCTTAAGGGTTACACCCTTCGGTTTACAAAAAAGATGCCTGACGGCGGGCGGGCAGACATTGTGGAAGAGGGAGGCGTTGTGGAAGGGAAGGTTTACGAGATTCCATATGAATGTCTCGAATATTTATACCGGCGCGAGGGCGTTCATACTCGTCTCTACCGGCCTTCTTTAATTGATGTCAAGATGGATGGCCAGACAATCAAAGATGTACTAACATTCATAGTCGTTTCGAAAGACCCTGAAACAGCACCGCCTGACCATTATTTCGAGGAAATTATCCGTGGAGGCAACGGGTTTTTAAGTGATTCGTATATTGCTGAGTTGACAGAACATGTGAAAACACTTTAAAAAACGAGTCAGGCACCTACAAGGGTGCCTGACTCTAATTCAGATTTCAATAATAATCGGCAATATCATCGGTTTTCTTTTCGTTTCTTTAAAGAGATACTGTCCTACAGTCTTTTTAATGTTTTGTTTAATGACGTTCCATTGCCGAATGTTTTCTTCTTGTAAGTCATTGACCGTCTTTTTGACAAGGCTGTTAATTTCCCTCATCAAATTCTCAGATTCCTTTACATACACAAATCCGCGCGTAATCGTGTCGGGTCCTTGGATAATCCTTTGGTCCCGTTTGCTCAACGTTAAGACGATTACCAGCATGCCATCTTCAGACAGTTGCCTCCGATCACGCAGCACGATCTCTCCCACATCACCGACACTCACACCGTCAACATATGTATCACCTGCTGGGACGGATCTTGTCTGCCTCGCAACCCCGTCTTGAATATCCACAACATCCCCATTCCGGATAATAAAGGTATTTCCTTTTTCCACTCCAACCGATTCCGCAAGCATCCGGTGATGGTGAAGCATCCGGTATTCGCCGTGAATCGGAATAAAGTAAGTGGGCTTCATCAAAGTAAGCATCAGTTTTAGATCTTCCTGGTAACCGTGGCCCGATACATGCATACCGGTTGAGCTTCCGGAACCGTAAATAACATGCGCTCCCCGCTGGAACAAGTTATCGATAATCCGGGAAACATCCTTTTCGTTCCCAGGAATAGGGGATGCTGCTAGAATAACAGTATCATCGGGATAAATCGAAGCATCCCGATAGCTTCCGCTTGCGAGCCGCCCGAGAGCGGCATTTGGCTCGCCCTGACTTCCGGTACATAGGATGGCGACTCGTTCGGGGGCAAATTTTTCGATTTCGCCTGCTGCTATCAGCATTCCTTCCGGTACATGCAAATAGCCACGTTCAATGGCAACATCAACGACATTCACCATACTTCGGCCCAGCAAGGCCAGCTTTCGATTTGTCTCAAGACAGGCTTCTACTACTTGCTGCACACGATTAACATTGGAAGCAAAAGTCGAAACGAAAATTTTCCCCCTAGCCCGAAGAAAAGCTTCCAACATATGACTACCCACCATTTGCTCAGAAGGAGTGATCCCTTTTCGTTCTGCATTCGTACTTTCAGAAATTAATGCCAAAACGCCATTTTGGCCAATCTCAGCCATTTTATGTATATCGGAATATTGATCGCTATTAGCCGGGGTGAGGTCAAATTTAAAGTCCCCTGTATGAACAACATTCCCTTCCGGGGTTTGAAACACAATCCCCAAGCAATCCGGAATACTGTGACTGACTTTAAAGAACGAGACTTTAATCTCACCAAACTCTAACTCTGAATCTGCATCAATCGGTACGAGTTTCGTATCCCGTTTCAGCCGGTGCTCATCCAATTTCAATTCAATCAAACCGAGGGTAAAACGAGTTGCATAGATGGGAACATTTAATTTTTTTAAAAAATATGGAACTCCGCCGATATGATCTTCATGCCCATGGGTCACAACTAAAGCACGGATTTTCTCACGGTTTTCTTCCAAATAGGTCACATCTGGGATGATCAAATCAATTCCAAGCAAGCTTTCATCAGGAAACATTCCGCCTGCATCAATCACCACGATATCGTCATTATATTGAATCACATACATGTTTTTGCCAATTTCATTAATGCCGCCTAAAGCAAAAAAGGATAGGGTATTGTTACTCACTTTTTCTTCCTCCCGATACATTCTGTTTTTCATAATATACCCGGAGAAACCTACATTAATTTACTGTGAACTCCATATTTTTCAAAAAATCCAACCCCAAAATCATGCGGAGGTACCACCGATTTCTGCGGTGGGTTATCCAAAAGTATGCGGTTAGAAGGAAAGGGAGCCGCCGTAAAATGAAATTATCGAATAAGGGAGGGGATTAATTTATGAATACAAACCTTAAAAAGAAAGGTAAAAAGAAGATAGTAATTTGGTCAATAGTTGGACTATTAGCAATAGCCATCATTTCAGCAGTAATCTTTACGCCAAAGGGATTAGGAACTTTCGAAAAGGAAACAGCTCAAATTGACGACATTACCACCTACTACACCTTTTCAGGTACGGTCGAAGCTAAAAACAGAAAGACAATTACAAGTGATGCTCCAATGCAGATTATGGTAATAAAGGTGAAATCAGGCGACCAGGTGAAAAGCGGCGATGTCTTGTTAGAAACGAAGGATGGTAAAAAAATAAAAGCAGCAATTAACGGAGAAATTACAAAAATCTATGTAGAAAAAAACGCGGAGGTTATGGCAGGGGCGCAATTAGTCGACATCGTCGATTATGCCGTATTACAAACAACTGTTAAAGTTGACGAATATGACCTAAAATACCTTTCTGTTGGTCAAGAAGTGAATGTTGCTGTAAATGCGCTCGAAAAAGAAATTAAAGGAACGGTCACCGCCATTTCAAAGGAAGCCTCTAACGAAAACGGTGTTTCCTATTTTTCTGCAACGATTGACCTCAACAATGACGATGCGATTAAAGTAGGGATGAGTACAGAGGCGAAAATATTGAAACAAAATGTATCGGGAATCATTACTCTCTCCATGAAAGCCATCAATTTTGACAGCAAAAATAAGCCGTATGTTTTAATTCCTTCAGAAAAAGGTGCCCAAGTCAAAAAATATGTTCAAACGGGCATTAACGACGGAACAATTATCGAGATTAAAGAAGGTATAGACGCGGGTGATGTAGTGATGATCGTCGATAAAGATAATGCCGTTCCTGCGATGATGCATGGAGGTAATCCATAATGAACGGACAAATTCTGAATATGACTCAAATTACAAAGACGTACGTGATGGGTGAGGAAGAGCAGGTGGTTTTAAACAATATTAATCTGACTGTAAATAAAGGGGATTTTGTAGCTATCCTGGGACCATCTGGGTCAGGGAAATCGACACTGATGAATATTATAGGATGCCTCGATTCACCGACGAGCGGTGATTATTATTTGTCGAATCAAAAAGTTGATGAACTTGATGAAGCTTCTCTAGCAGCAATCCGCAACAAGGAGGTCGGATTTATATTTCAGCAATTCCAGTTGCTTCCAAGGCTTAATGCGATACAAAATGTGGAGCTTCCACTTGTTTATGCCAGAGTGCCGGAAAAAGACCGAAAACAAAGGGCAAGGGAAATGCTCGAGCGAGTCGGGCTTGGCGATAAATTGCTAAATCGTCCCAATCAGCTTTCCGGAGGGCAGCAACAAAGGGTAGCCATTGCACGTGCAATGGTGACCAACCCAACCATATTGCTGGCCGATGAACCAACCGGTGCACTCGATCAAAAAACCGGTCAGCAAATCATGGCGCTATTTCACGTGCTTCATGAAGAAGGAAAAACGATTATCATGATTACACATGATATCGAAATTGCAAAAAATGCCAGTAGAATTGTCCGCATATTAGACGGCAAACTGAGAGAGGAGTTTGCTTATGTTTAAAGAGAATATCAAGATGTCCTGGATGAATCTGATCCATAACAAAATGCGCTCGTTTTTAACCATGTTAGGGATTGTGATTGGCGTTGCTTCCATCATTGCCTTGATTACGATTGTGAAAGGTGCGATGGACGGAATGACAAGTGAGTTTTCTTCCTTCGGGGCCGATAAAATAACTGTTCAAGCCATCGGAACACCACTTAAACAAGGCTTACTCGACAGTGACATTCAAAAGCTATCAGAGATCGAGGATGTTGCCGGAATATCACCGACTCTTACCGGAAACACAACAGTGGTCTATAACGGAAATGAAAAAAAGGATGTGTTCGTTCAAGGTAAAAATGATGTGTATTTTTCAAAGACAAAAGACCTTATTGAAACTGGAAGAGGCATCAATATTTTGGATATTGATAATGAAAATAAAATATGCCTTATTGGGGCCAATATTGCAGAAGAACTGTTTTGGGGGGAAGACCCAATCGGTAAAAAAATGTTAATAGCCGGTGTAACCTACACGGTGATCGGAACACTTCAAGAATCAAGCAGTTTTTCGGATTCGTCAAATAACGATGCCGTCATTATTCCTTATACCACTTCGATGAGTCTGCTAGGAACCGGATATATTAACAATGTTGACGTGTTTATGAGCGATGCCAATGATTCTGAAAAAATAACTAGTGATATCGAAGCTGTTTTAAACCAGGCATTTAACTACAATAAAGACGGTTTTACCATTATCAATATGCAGGATATGTTGTCTTCCATCAATAGGGTAACAACCATGATGTCACTCATGCTGGGCGGAATTGCCTCCATTTCTCTAATCGTTGGCGGCATTGGGATTATGAATATGATGCTTGTTTCTGTTACAGAGAGAACGACCGAAATCGGGCTAAGAAAAGCCCTTGGAGCAGAGCCTAAGCGGATTCAACAGCAGTTTCTCATGGAGGCGGTATTTTTATCACTCTTTGGCGGAACGATTGGCTTATTGCTAGGTGTGTTAATAGCTTACGCTGTATGTTTTTTGATTGGGGCAAGTTTTGCACTTTCGGCATTTACTGTGGTGCTTGCGTTTGGCTTCTCTGCTGCCATTGGGATTATTTTTGGTATTGCTCCAGCACGGAAGGCCTCAAGGCTTAATCCAATTGATGCGTTAAGAAGTGTATAAGAAATAAAATAACTAATGATAGAGGCCGGTGCAGATCCGGCCTTTTTGATTAAAAGAAAAAGATTGCATGGAGCCCTCATTTTTTTGCGGGGAAGACTACATAATTTGCGGCTAGAAAAGAACCAAACTGAAATAAGATGAAAGCATACCAAATAAGTAAATGGAGAGGAGATATTAAGATGAAATCCAATGTAAGGAATATCGTTGCTGGTGTCTTATTGTCATTGCTGACTGTTAGACTTTTTTACAGTTTTACCGTTCCAGTTTCATATCAGCTGTTCACATTATTTCTGGCTTTTACTGCTTGTGTGTATGCAGGTGCTTCATTGTCGGATGGGCGTTTAATTTGGCTCTCTATTGAATCTGTGATGGCGCTGCTGTTTTTTAATTGTGCTGTCTGGGGACTGTTGTACTCTCCCATTTGGGTTGGCATTGGTTTTATCCTTCATGGAATCTGGGATATGCTCCATCATCCAAAAATAATTAAAACGAAAGTGGTAAGATGGTTCCCGCCATTGTGCGCTGCATTTGATTTTATAGTGGCAATTTTCGTTTTCAGGTTCTATTAGACTGATTGTAAAGTAAGAATGAAATGAACTCTCAAATACTGGAGTGGGATTATTCCCCTTTATATCACGTTTAAAAAGTGGATGGTCTTATTTTAGATGAATTGGATGGTCAATAATCAATATGTTTTCGATATTATATAGGTAGTAAAAGCTTTTTAATTAGAGGTGCAGTATGAATATAATGATCGGTTTAGTAATATTAATCCTTATTTTTTCTGTAGTTTCAACGCTATTAATTACCAGGAAACCTGATGAAAACTACAGAGGTTCAACAAAAAGAAACACCACAAACTTAACTTTAATATATGTTGTTATTATCGGCATCGCTTTAATTTCACTTGGAATCTATATTGGGGTTGATTAGACCATCTTGAAGGATGGTCTTATTATTTTCCCCATTTAGTTTGAAACAATCTCAAGTGCATCAGCAAACCTTCGAATTCCTTCATTGATCATTTCCTCATTTTCCCTTGCAAAGGTAAAACGGACGAAACCCTTTTCAGTCCCCATCGTTGAACCAGGGACAAATATTACACCTCTTTTTATCGATTCCTCCAACAATTGGATTTCATCACATCCATTTTTAATTCGGCACCACAAGTGAATGCCGCCTTGTGGGATATTAAATTCGACTTGGTCTTTTAAAAACGTATCCAGGCTATTAACAATTTGATTCCTGCGGTTTTCCAACCTCTTAACTAACCTTTTCATATGAGATTCAAAATCATTTGATTCTAAAAAATCATTTGCAATCCATTGCGAGTAACTGGCATGTCCAAAATCGACTTGCTGTTTTGCATCTGCTAACCTTTCAATGACCTGTTTCGGTCCAATAATCCATCCTATCCGCAGCCCAGAGGCAACAATTTTTGTCAAAGAACTAATATATAAAACATTCCCATGATGGTCCAATGATTTAAGAGTTGGGATTTTCTTCATTGAAAAAGGCGTTAAACTATAGGGGTCATCCTCCACCACTGGAATCCCAAATTCAGATGATATTTCAAGAATCTTTTTCCTCCGTTCTAGGGACAAAAGCGTTCCTGTAGGATTTTGAAAAATTGGATTCAAGAAAATCATCCTAATTCGATGTTTTTTATATAAATCGGTTATATCGTCTGGGTTTATCCCATCCTTGCCAACCTTTAAATAATAGGTTTTGATTCCTGCAGATTTAAATACAGGCAGATTGTAATGATAGGAAGGATTCTCAAGGGCAACTGAGTCTCCTAGTTTTAACAGGCATTGCACCACAAGATGCAAAGCTTGCTGTGCTCCCGAAGTAACCAATATAGATGAAGGATTCGTTTCGATCCCTCGGAACTGTTTAACATGTTTAGCTAGTGTGTCTCTGAGTATCAAATTACCCTGTGGATGGTCATATCCCAAAGTACCGATAAAGGATCTGTTCATAGTAATTTCCCTAAGAGACGATAAGGGAAATAAATCCTGAGATAATTCGCCGCTGGCTAAATTAATTAATTTTTGCTCAGCCATCTCTTTGTGAATTCTTTGCGTTACAGGTAAATTGGGAAGAAATGAGCCTGCCTCAATATACCTGTTCCAGCTTGGAACACGGTTCTTAGCCATTCCCCAAATATCTTTGCTTACGGTTGTTCCACTGCCTTTTTTTCGCTCAATCAGTCCATTTGATTCCAACTCGTCATAAGCCGCAATAACGGTGCTTCTGTTTACTCCGAGTTCTTTCGCCAAGCCTCTTTCAGAAGGCAATGGCTTATCTTGGGGAAAAGTTCCATCCGCAATCCCGTTCTCGATATATATAGCAAGTTGTTTATAAATGGGTATTTTAGAATCTCTGTTAGGTTTCCAATCCATTAGCTACATCCTTTAACTTAAACTAGGTCTTATTTATAATTGTATACTTTTTCAAAGCATTTTTCATTTTGGACACGATAGTCGGTGCCTCGTATTTTAGCTGCCTGCAACATGGCAGCTTTTCTTTTAAGAGTTTTTTCATTTTTTGAAAAATTAAGAAGGAAATTACTATCCTAAACTCGTATATGGTAAGTGTAGCTAAAACAATTCGAACACGACATTTGGGGGAATGGCAATGACGATTGAAAAAATGGAAGGAAAGTTGTTGTGGGAGCCTTCACAACAATTCCAGGATGAATCCAATTTGAAAAAATTCATGATATGGCTGGAAGAAACACGGGGACTGCACTTTGATACATATGAACAGTTATGGAAGTGGTCAGTTACCTCGATTGAAGGCTTTTGGTCTGCCGTCTGGCACTATTTTGACATTCAGGCGAAAACGCCATATGAAGAGGTTTTAAAGGTAAGAAAAATGCCAGGGGCTCAGTGGTTTCCTGGAGCAACTTTAAACTATGCAGAGCATGTATTTCGTAATGAAATCCCTGAAAAAGAAGCAATTATATACGAAAGTGAAAACCGGACGCAAGGGAAAATAACCTGGGCTGAATTGAAAAAGAACACCGCGGCCATTGCCGAATATCTTAAATCACTTGGAGTTCAGCCGGGAGACCGTGTAGTAGCGTATGCGTCCAATATTCATGAAACGATTACAGCCTTTCTTGCTTGTGCCAGCATCGGGGCCGTCTGGTCAAGCTGTGCACCTGAATTTGGGATCATGAGCGTAATTGACCGCTTTAAGCAAATTGAACCTAAGGTATTGTTTGCCGTTGATGGCTACCGGTATGGAGGAAAAGACTTTGATCGCCTTGAACTGGTGAAAAAAATCCAAGCGGAACTGCCAACTCTACAGCAAACAATCATTATCCCAAACATAAAAGAAGAGCCAAATATCGGACAGTTAACGAACGCTGTCTTGTGGAATCATCCGCTTGAAATTACAACAGGGGCAGAAATATCATTCGAGGCAGTGCCATTTGACCATCCACTGTGGATTTTATATTCCTCCGGTACTACTGGCAAACCAAAAGCGATTGTCCAAAGTCAGGGTGGAATTTTATTAGAACATTTTAAAATGATGGCTCTGCAAAGCAATATCTCTAAAGATGATCGTTTCTTCTGGTATACCACAACTGGCTGGATGATGTGGAATGTAGTTGTAAGCGGTTTACTGGTGGGTTCAACGATTCTATTATATGATGGTAATCCAGCATATCCAAATTATGATACATTATGGAAATTTGCCGATTCCTCGAAAATGACTATGTTCGGAACCAGTGCAGGCTTTATTACGGCTTGCATGAAGGCTGGCCTGAAGCCGAGGGAACAGTTTGACCTTTCCCATTTAAAAAGTATCGGGTCAACGGGGTCACCTCTTCCTGTCAGCGGATTTGAATGGGTGTATGAACATGTGAAAGAAGACCTTTGGCTCGTTTCGACAAGTGGAGGAACGGACATTTGTACCTCAATCGTTAGCGGTGCTCCAACCCTGCCAGTTCATGCTGGGGAACTGCAGTGCCGGGCGCTCGGTACTGCTGTAAAGGCATTTAACGAACAGGGCGAAGAGCTGACAGATGAAATAGGTGAACTCGTCATAACCGAGCCGACACCATCGATGCCGATTTATTTTTGGAATGATGAAAGCGGCGAGCGTTACCGCGACAGCTATTTTGACATGTACCCAGGCATTTGGCGCCATGGTGATTTTATTAAGATCACTTCAAGAGGAAGTGCTATTATCTACGGACGTTCGGATGCAACGATTAATCGCGGCGGAGTCCGGATGGGGACGAGTGAAATTTATAGTGCATTGGAAAAAGTGCCTGAAGTTCTTGATAGCTTAGTTGTCGATCTGCCGCTAAGTGCCGAGCAATCTTATATGCCGCTTTTTGTTGTATTGAAAGAGGATGCCGTGCTGACTGAAGATGTGAAGTCAAGAATCAATCAGGCCATCCGCAAGGACTGCTCACCGCGTCATGTGCCAAATGAAATTTTTTTAGTAGATGAGCTGCCGAAAACTTTAAATGGCAAAAAGCTAGAGGTACCGATCAAGAAAATTTTGATGGGAACGCCTGTTGAAAAGGCAGTGAATACAGGCTCATTAGCGAATCCTGATACTTTACAATATTTCATAGAATTTCAGAAAAATCTAAACGGCTTACAAAAATAAACTTTTAGGCCGCTCACAAGGTGGGCGGCTTTATTATTGTTTTCAGGATTAATCTAAATTGGCTTTAATCTTTTTGATCATAACTGAATATTCTTTGTCAGTCAGATAAACTTTGCCGGGATTCATTACGAAGGTTGATCCCCAATTATCTTCTCCTTCATATTTTGGGACGACATGCAAATGTAAATGATGTAATGTATCACCGTATGCACCATAATTTATCTTATTTGGTTGGAAAGCCCTGTCAATAGCAGCTGCTACCCTTTTTACATCGTTCATAAATAAAGATAATTCCTGGTCATTAAGTTCAAAAAGTTCCTTTACGTGATCCTTATATACTACATTACATCTGCCTTTATAGGTTTGCTCTTTAAAGAGAAAAACTGTGGAAACACCAAGTTTGGCTATTTCAATCATAAGATTGTCTCGTCTTTCATCCTCCATGCAATACATGCAATCTTTATTTAATTCCATCCATTTTCATCCTCTTCTCTAGTTTAATATAGTAAATATAAATTTTTCTCGTTTATTGTGCTCATATCTTGTCTAATTTTAAACTATTTTGTTTATAATAAAATTTTTCACTATTCTCACCAGCTAATTCTACTCGAATATTATGTAGTAAGGAGGTGATGAATAATGTCTTTTGCACTTGCAGATTGGATGCTGTATACGTTGTGGGCTGCTTTCGGACTTATGCTTATTGATTTTCTGATAGCTTTTGTAAAATCATTTTGGAAAGGCTCATTCAGCCCAACATTAGTTTTAGACTATCTTAAGGATGTCCTCTACTTCATCTTCCCATTAAATATCCTCATTTCAATGCTCTCCATAGACCCGTCAGGATGGATACTGGTAACCTTCTATTTTATTGGCGGTATCGCCATTTCTCTCAAGTATTTATTTGATATTTATAAGAAATTTAAATAATCTGGTTTATAGAAACCCTCCTTTGCGGAGGGTTTTTTTGATGAAAATATTTCTTCATGCCTGACACCTTTCCTGTCAACATGGAAGCCTATTTTTCATAGAATATTTCACAAATTTAAGAAGGGATGTGAGACCTTGAGGAACTATCAGTGGGTCAAATGGCGGAAAATTATCCTCTGGGTTGCGGTTTTCGTGTTTTTAGTCATGCTGTTGGTAAAAGGAGGACCTGCAGCATGGAATATCGCGATAACTATTTTAGGTTTTGTCTTCCAATTGTTTTTTGCCATGATGTTTATGATTATTCAGTTTGTTGCTCTATTTTGGTTTCTGGCCAGGGGGCGAACCTATTGGATCTTGCCAGGTGAAACAGGTTCCTCTTGGGATGATTATCGAGGAAACCCTGAAATTGTAGAAAATGCCAAGCGTATTGTCACCCTCCTTAAAGGTGTGAAGGAATTTAAGGAAATGGGGGGCGAAGCTATAAGGGGATTATTGCTTTGCGGACCTCCCGGGACAGGAAAATCTTACTTGGCCCAAGTCATAGCGAATGAAGCACAAGTACCATTTGCCTATGCATCTGCACCTAGCTTTCAAAATATGTTCTTCGGTGTAGGAAACCTTAAAGTCATGGGTTTATATAAAAAAGCTAGAAAACTTGCAAAATTATATGGTGCCTGCATTATCTTCATCGACGAAATCGATGCCATCGGAATGAGCCGTCAATCAGGCGGCGGAGGCGGCGGAATGATGGGAGGGATGATGGGAATGGGCGGCGCCGGCCTTTTAAATGAGCTCCTCTTGCAAATGGATCCCCCGAATATTGACAGCTCCTGGTTTGCCAAGCTTCTGCGCACGCTAGGCTTAAGGCGTAAAAAGGCTGAACGGCCTCCGGTTTTGACGATTGGAGCGACCAACCTACCGGATGTTCTTGACCAAGCGCTGCTCAGACCTGGCCGTTTCGACCGAAAGCTTTGGGTCGATTCACCTGACTATGATGGTCGCGTCGATGTCTTCTTCTATTATCTTCAAAAAATCAAGCGTGATAAGTCGCTGACTCCAGAACGTGCTGCATTAGATACCATCGGCTATAGTCCAGCCCAAATTAAGCATATTGTCAACGAATCAATTGTCATCGCTCATCAGCGCGGGGCACAGGTTTCGAGCTATGAGGATTTCCGAAACGCAATGGAAACATATGAATGGGGGCTCAAACAGCCGCTTCGTTCAATGAGCGAAGATGAAAAACGCAATGTTGCTTATCACGAGGCTGGTCATGCGGTAGCACAGTACCTGTTGAAACCGCATGAACGAGTTTGGAAGGTTACTATCATTCGCCGTGGAGGAGCCCTCGGTCTTGCGGCCACGAAACCAACCCATGAAAGATATAACCGCAGTGACAGTGAAATTCTTGCAGAAATACAAGTTTGTCTTGCCGCCAGGGCGGTGGAGGAAGAATTCCTGGGGAAAAAATTAAATGGCGTCACATCTGACCTGCGGCAGGCAACAGAGCTTGCCGGTGCATACCTCGGTATTGTTGGGATGGGAGATGAATTGTTCAGTTGGCTTGCCTTAGGGTCGCGAGCCGATGGCCTAAGGGCTCTTCGTACAAAAATAAACCAGCTGTTAAAGGATGAAATGACCAATGTGAAAAAGCTGGTTCTTGAGAATGCTGCCTTCGTCCACGCGATTGCAGAAGAACTGCTTAAGCGGGGCGATTTAACAGGAGATGAAATTGAACAAATATATAAAGGACTAAATGGCCAACAGAGCCTGGAAATGCCAGAGGTCGGGGCATAATTATAAAAAAAAAGAAACCAGTTGATCCTTTGATTGACTGGTTATTTTATAGAATTTATCCTTTACACATTTTGTATATTGGTAAAGTGCTTGAAAGAGGTAAACCAATAAGCTGTGAAATATTTAGGAGCATTCTCTTTTTTGGAAAAAAGGGATGCTCCTTTTTCTATTAAATTGGGTTAAAGACTGTAATATTTATATTTTAATTGACAGTAATTTTGCGAATGTTATATTATTTATCATTATATGTTATAAAAGCTAACATAAAGAAAGGCGGTCCACCTTAATGAAAAAAATTGAAGCCATTATCAGGCCTGAAAGACTTACTGAGACCATAAAAGGGCTAAAGAGTATAGGTATTACTGGGTTTACCGTTTCGCAGGTGGTTGGCAGAGGGAAGCAGAAAGATACCCAAGGTGTATACCGCGGGAAAAATTACAAAGTGACTCTTCATCCAAAAGTAAAATTGGAGATTATCCTTTCCGATTACATGGTGGAACGGACCATTCGGACAATTGTGGGCGCTGCGCAAACTGGAGAAGATGGGGACGGAAAAATTTATGTTTATCCGATTTTAGAGGCGTATAACATCCGGACAGGTGAAACGGATGATGATATTGATGATTTGCAGAAAAAGGAGGGATGAGTATCATGGAACTGATCTACTTAAATTCGGTTTGGGTCGTCCTTGCAGCGGCAATGGTGCTGTTTATGGAAGGCGGATTTAGTCTACTCGAAGCTGGCCTGGTTCGAACAAAAAACGCCGTAAACGTGACCATGAAAATTTTTGTGGATTTAACGGTTGGCGCTTTAGCTTTCTGGCTGATTGGATTTGGTGTGATGTTTGGGAAGGATGTTAATGGATTTTTTGGAACCACACTTTTTGGACATCCGCAAAATATTACCCTTTCCATTGACCTGCCGAGCACGGCCTTCGTGTTGTTTCAAATGGGCTTTGCGGTTGCCTGTATTTCGATTGTCTCTGGTGCTGTTGCCGAACGAATGAACTTTAAAGCCTATATTTTAACAGCTGCCTTAATCTGTATCATTGTATATCCACTTTCCGGACATTGGATTTGGAGCGCAAACGGCTGGCTTGCGAAACTGGGGATGAAGGATTTTGCCGGATCGGCCGCTATTCATGCGGTAGGTGGCTTTGCAGCTTTTGCTATGGCGAAATGGCTGGGGCCGAGGAAAGGAAGATTCAATTCCGATGGAAGCACGAATGTATTTGCTCCAAGTAACATACCTTTAGCTTCAGCCGGAACGTTCATTTTGTGGTTTGGCTGGTTTGCCTTTAATACTGGCAGCACCTTGGATGCTTCTAATAAAGCCTTTGCTTCTATAGCCATTAATACGATGCTTGCAGGAGCGAGCGGCGGAACAGCAGCTCTTTTTATGACGATGAAGAAGTTTGGTAAAGCGGATCCGAGTATGATGATCAATGGGGTATTATCTGGGTTAGTGGCTATAACAGCAGGATGTGCCTTTGTTTCGCAATGGAGTGCAATCATCATTGGTATTATCAGCGGTATCATTGTCATATACGCAACGTTATTAGTGGACTATTTAAAAGTCGATGACCCTGTAGGTGCAGTGGCGGTTCATGGGTTTAATGGTGTATTCGGCACCATCGCGGTTGGATTGTTTGATCAGTCTCATGGGTTATTCACTTCAGGGGATTTTTCTCTTATTAAAATTCAACTCTTGGGTGCTGCAGCCGTAGTTGTTTGGGGACTTATCTGCGGATCGTTTATGGCTTTTGTATGCGAGAAAACGGTTGGACTCCGGGCGACGGAACGAGAGGAAGAAGAAGGATTGGATATGTCCTTTCACGGTATTCCAGCCTATAACGAATTAGAGCGATTCGCGGATTTGCCTGCCAGCTTGTACAATTTTGAAGAGTCAACAGGTATCACCGTAGCTCCAAGCGGAGGGAAAAAAGTTTCCAGGGATGCGGTATAATTTAAAAGCCAGTATATCGAAATCCGATATTACTGGCTTATTTCTTTTATCAAAGGTTACCTCCCTAACGAAAAGATTAAATTTTTATCGAAGCTTCATTTGAAATCCATTTTTTTCGCCATGATTGCTGAGCGTTGGCAAGGACAATCAGTACAGCCACACCCAAGACTGCATAAACGATAAAACCAATTTGGTATGTTCCGGTTACTTGTTTGAGTGTACCAAGAATATTCGGGACAAAAAATCCGCCAACCCCTCCAGCTGCCCCGACAATGCCGGTTATCATTCCAATTTCCTTTGAGAACCGTTGAGGAACTAATTGGAATACCGCGCCATTGCCCATTCCGAGGCAAAGCATGCCGATAAATAAAAAAGTTATCGCCAAATAAAGGGAAGGAAGCTGGCTTACACCGAACATATTGAGTGCTGCTGCAATTAATAAAAAGGTAAGCAGCCGAACCCCGCCTATTTTATCCGCAATATAACCCCCGATTGGGCGAAAAAAACTACCGGCAGCTACACAAAGGGTTACAAAATCGCCCGCCTGAACTTTTGATAAGTGGTATTGATCTACGAAAAAGATGCCCAGAAAGCTGGATAGTCCCACGAATCCGCCGAAAGTAAAGCTGTAAAACAAGGAAAAATACAAAGTGTCTTTTTGTTTGAAGATTCGCAAATAATCCGTTATTGGTTTAGATTCTGGTTGGGAAGGAGGATCTTTCGCCAAAATGATATAAACGATGAAAACAATTAAAAGCGGGATACAGGCCAGTCCCATTACATTATGCCAGCCATAAGCTTCAGCCAAACGAGGGCTGAACAATGTAGCGAAAAGTGTACCGCTATTTCCAGCACCTGCAATCCCCATTGCCAGCCCCTGCAAATGCGGTGGATACCAGCGGCTCGCCATCGGAATGGCTGCAGCAAAGCTTGCCCCAGCTACACCAAGTAAGATGCCTATCAAATAAAGTTCAGCTATAGTATCTCCGAATTGCCAGCCCCACACGAGGGGAATCGATGAGAAGCACATTCCGAAAATGGCCGTTTTTCGGGGGCCAATCCGGTCTGTTAAAACCCCGAAAATAAGGCGGAAAAAAGAGCCGCTAAGAATCGGGATGGCGACGATGAATCCCTTCTCAGATGGTGATAGATTAAAGTCATTTGCAATATAGACTCCTAGTGCCCCTAACATTACCCAAACCATGAAACTGACATCAAAGTATAAAAACGATGACAGCAGCGAGGGGGCATGCCCGCTTTTTCTTAATTCTATTAATCTCATCTCCATTCCTCCATTGCTCATTAAGTGCTTTAGATAATTCCCTTGCTGTTTTCAAGAATAATAGGTCAATTTTGTTTTGTCTCAAAGCCTGTAAGGTCATCTAACACGGAAATTTTCATGTTAGAAAATGTAACGTGTTCAATTTCTTTTTTTGATTTTTATGAAATAATGTGGGATATTCAATTATTTCATCACTAGTGGAGGTGTTATTTGGTTATGGAAAGACCAGCCCTAGTTGGTAACAGAATGACTAAAGGGGGCTTAAAAGCAGCTGCCATGCCTCTAAACAAAGTCATTTGCAGATGCAATAGAGTAACCAAAGAGGCTATTTTGAAGGCGGTTCAAAAAAATGGGTTAACATCCGTTGAACAAATAAAAACTTG
Source organism: Neobacillus sp. PVCKKU3 (assembly GCF_058323225.1). Classification (NCBI taxonomy): domain Bacteria; kingdom Bacillati; phylum Bacillota; class Bacilli; order Caryophanales; family Bacillaceae; genus Neobacillus; species Neobacillus sp. PVCKKU3. Next base: position 136,324 of record NZ_JBLVQN010000004.1, on the reverse strand, counting down.
CACAAAAGCAGCTAGTTCTTGTGGGGGATGTAAACCGTTAGTAACAGATCTCCTATCCTTAATTCAGAGTGATCAATTTGTAGAAGAGAATTTATTAAAACCCTTTTGTTCTTGTACATCATTAACAGAAGAAGAAGCGGTTAAGGAGATGCAATTGAGGGGATTAACTACTGTCCAAGAGGTAAGAGCGGTTCTCAAATGGGAAAATGCGACTGGCTGTCCGACCTGTACCCCAGCGATTCAATATTATTTAAGCATGATAGATCCGCAATATGTGGATAAACAAGCCAACGTGCCAGGTAACATCAACACTAATATCGGGGAACAAATATGTAAATGTGACTGGCATTCCGGTCCTCAAATAGCTGAGTGTCTTCAAATGAAATTTGAAAGTCTATTAACCCCCTATCCTATAAAAATTGACATTTCCCCATGTATGCATAAGGTGGCGGTTCCTGTAACAAAGGATATAGGACTGATTGGAATTGACAGGGGCTGGGAAATTTATGTAGGCGGCAGCGCTGGGCATGTCCCTCTGAGCGGAAAATTATTATGTATTGCAGCATCCAAGGAAGAAGCAATCGAAATGGTTTCTGGTTTTATCCAATATTACAGAGAAACGGCCAATTACCGTGAGCGGACATGGCAATGGTTAGATCGAGCGGGCCTAATCCATGTAAGAGAAGTATTGTTTGACGATGAGCTTCGCCAGCAATTGCTTGAGAGGTTAAGAGAGGATGAATCGATAAGGAAGAAAAGGGTGGGCGTCCATGACTGAGTTATTGTTAAAGTATTTTCGAACCAAGCAACAGGAAGTCGAAAAGGAAAAAACGTACGATACACAATGTCCATTTTGCAGCATGCAATGTAAGATGCAGTTGATCGAACAATCGATTGTTTCTAGGAAAAGATATATGACAGTGGGCAAGGATAACCCAACTTCCGAGGGTCGCTTATGCATGAAGGGTGCAAATGCCCATCAACATGCCTTCCATCGTGATCGTTTGAAATACCCGTTATTAAAAGTAAATGGAGAATTTGTTCGCATTTCCTGGGAGGAGGCATTAAACCACATCAAAGAAAAGTTTACCCGAATTCAGGCGGAGGATGGTCAGAATGCCTTGGCCGTGTACGGGAGTGCATCTATCACAAATGAGGAAGCTTACTTGTTAGGGAAATTTGCACGGGTAGCATTAAAAACTAAATATATTGATTACAACGGCCGTTTCTGTATGTCTGCCGCAGCTTCCGCCGCAAGCCAAACGTTTGGAATGGATAGGGGCTTCACTAACAGCTTATCTGAAGTTCCGTTTACACGGTGCATTATTTTAGCTGGAACAAACATTGCCGAATGCCAGCCTACTATCATGCCATATTTTGAGAAGGCAAAGGAAAACGGTGCTTTTATCATAGCTATTGACCCACGGGAAACGGCAACAACGAAAATGGCTGATCTGCATTTGCAACTAAAACCGGGAACAGATGCCTTGCTGGTCAATGGGTTATTAAAGGTCATCATCAACGAAGGCTATTTGGATCATGAGTTTTTAAAAAAGCGGGTAAATGGTTTTGAAGCTGTTAAAGACTACGTACTCAACTTGGAGTTGGACCAAATTGCAGAACAGACAGGAGTATCAGTCGAGAAAATTCGAAAAGCGGCGAGAAAGTTTGGAAAAGAAGAATCAGGAATGATTTTTACCGCCAGAGGGGTGGAGCAGCAAACAGATGGCTCTTTTGCTGTCCGTAATTTCCTGAATATTCTGCTTGTTACAGGTAAAATCGGGAAATCAAATTGTGGTTATGGAGCGATTACCGGTCAGGGAAATGGCCAAGGAGCAAGAGAACACGGTCAAAAAGCAGACCAGCTTCCAGGTTACCGCTCAATTGAAAATGAGGAACATCGCGAATTTATGGCCCGTGTCTGGGGAATCCCTGTGGAGGAATTGCCCGAAAAGGGCGTTTCAGCCTATGAAATGATGGAAAAAATTCATGAAGGTGAAATAACGGGAATGCTGCTCATGTGTTCCAACCCGATTGTTTCCAATCCGAATGCTTTTTTCGTACAAGAAGCTCTAAAAAAATTAAAATTCTTTGTTGCCGTAGATTTATTTGTGTCCGAGACTGCTAGATTAGCAGATTTAATTTTACCAAGTTCTTCTTATCTTGAAGATACAGGGACAATGACGAATGTAGAGGGACGGGTATTGTTAAGGGAAGCGAGCTTTCCATGTCCTGGAGAGGTGAAACATGATTGGGAGATAATTTGTGACATCGCTAGAGCTCTAGGCAAAGGGAAATATTTCTCCTATGCATCACCGGAAGAAATTTTTAATGAGTTACGAATGGCGAGCCGTGGAGGAATCGCTGATTATTTCGGCATAACATATGATCGTTTAAAAAAGGAATGCGGTTTGTTATGGCCGTGTCCGGATGAATCCAGCAATGGGACAAATAGATTGTTCGAAACCTCTTTTGCCCATCCGGATGGTAAAGCGGTTATGGCGGTAGTGCCGAATGAATTGGCCGCTTCCAAAGAAAAGGCAAACGAAGAGTATCCGCTATATCTAACAACAGGCAGAGTCCTTTCACAATATCTAACAGGTGTGCAAACAAGAAAAAGCCCGGCATTAGCCGCCAGAAACATTGAATCCTTTCTGGAAATCCATCCTTCAACGGCAATGGCCTACGGAATTGGCGATGAAAAGTTGGTGAAAATCGAATCTAGAAGGGGGAGTATCGTCGTAAGAAGCAAATGGTCGGAAGCAATACGTCCGGATACGGTGTTTGTTCCCTTTCATTGGGCGGATTCACAAAATGTTAACATGCTCGTAGCAAAGGAACTAGATCCGATTTGCAAAATGCCTGGTTATAAAGTGAGTGCTGTTCGAGTAAGCCCGCTTTTTTAAATGAAAGCTTCCATTTTAAAAAACTGCGTTAGGAAACCTTACATGAATGGTAACAAGTTAGAAAGGGTGTGATATATTTTAAAAAACTTAACAAGGAGGGAATGCCAGGTGGAGAAGAAAAAGCTAGTTTTAGTAGGGAATGGGATGGCTGGTGTTAGAACCATCGAAGAAATCCTGCGTATTTCTAAAGAATTGTTTGAGATTACTATTTTCGGTAGTGAGCCGCATCCGAATTATAATAGAATTTTGCTCTCGAAGGTTCTACAGGGTGATACAAGTGTTCAAGATATCACCTTAAATGACTTGGCATGGTATCGTACTAACAACATTCAGTTATATACGGGAGAAACAGTTATTAAAATTGATTCTAGCAGGAAAACAGTCATTACAGATAAAGGCAGGATAGAACCTTATGATGAATTAATTTTGGCGACGGGTTCGCTGCCTTTCATCCTTCCCATACCGGGAAAAGATATAGAAGGGGTAACAGCCTTTCGTGATATCAAAGACACTGAAGTCATGTTGGAAACATCTAAACAATTTAAAAAGGCAGCAGTGATTGGTGGCGGCCTGCTTGGGCTTGAAGCGGCAAGGGGACTATTAAACTTAGGAATGGATGTTACGGTTATCCATCTTGCCCCCTATTTGATGGAACGCCAATTAGACACAACAGCCGGGAAACTGCTGCAAACCGAATTAGAAAAACAAGGCGTGAACTTTTTATTAGAAAAACAAACACAGGAAATCTTAGGAGAAGAACGTGTAAAAGGATTGAAATTCAGTGATGGGACGGAACTTGAAGCGGACTTAGTGGTGATGGCAGTTGGGATAAAACCGAATGTTGAGCTGGCAAAAGAAAGCGGACTGCTTGTCAATCGCGGCATTGTTGTCAATGACTATATGGAAACGAATATCCCTCATATTTATGCGGTTGGCGAGTGTGCAGAGCACAACGGAATTGCGTATGGTTTAGTGGCACCTTTGTATGAACAAGGAAGAATTTTAGCCAAACAAATCTCCGGGGTTAGAAAGGAACCGTATAAAGGCTCTATTTTATTTACACAATTGAAGGTTTCGGGTGTTGAAGTTTTTTCAGCCGGAGACTTTTATGAGGGGGAAGACAAAAAAGCCATCAAAGTCTTTGATGAACAAGATAACATTTATAAGAAAATTGTCTTACGAGGAGATCAAATTGTCGGTGCTGTCCTATTTGGTAATAGCAGCGAAGGAAACCGCTTAGTTTCCATGATTCAAAAGGAAACGAACATTTCCGATTTAACAAAAGTGTCCATTTTAAACCAAACTGGTGAGGATTCCGGAGACAGCTTGACTGCAGCCATGAGCAATGAAGAAATTATTTGCGGCTGTAATGGAGTATCAAAGGGTACAATCATCGAGGCAATTCAGGAAAAGGGATGTACAAGTGTCAATGCTATTAAGGAATGTACGAGTGCATCCCGTTCCTGTGGTGGCTGTAAACCGCTTGTAGCAGAGATTTTACAGATCACCTTAGGAGTTGAGGCCGACTCCACCATACAAAAAGAACCGATCTGCAGCTGTACAGCATTATCTAGAGATGAAGTGATTGAAGAAATAAAAATAAAAGGGTTGACCCACATAAAAGAAGTCATGTTTGTCCTGAGGTGGAAAACGGACGAAGGCTGCTCAAAATGCCGCCCCGCTCTGAATTACTATTTAGGAATGGTCAATCCAACCGGTTATGAAGATGAAAGAGAATCTCGCTTTGTAAATGAACGTATGCATGCCAATATTCAAAAAGACGGAAGGTATTCAGTTGTTCCGCGGATGTATGGAGGAGTTACAAAATCACAAGATTTGCGTCGGATTGCAGACGTGGTGGATAAATATGATATTCCTTTAGTTAAAGTAACAGGAGGGCAGAGAATTGACTTGCTTGGGGTAAAAAAAGAAGATCTGCCGAAAGTATGGAAGGATTTGGACATGCCATCCGGATTTGCCTACGGAAAATCACTTCGAACGGTAAAAACTTGTGTCGGAGAACAGTTTTGCCGTTTTGGCACACAGGATTCAATCAGTCTGGGAATTAGGCTGGAAAAGAAATTTGAAGGGCTGCAAACTCCACATAAAGTGAAAATGGCCGTTTCTGCCTGTCCTAGAAGCTGCGCCGAGTCCGGGTTTAAAGATATTGGTTTTATCGGGATCGATGGCGGTTGGGAAATTTATGTTGGTGGAAATGGGGGAACCCACGTACGCGGCGGAGACTTATTGTACAAAGTTAAAACGGAAGAGGAAGCGATGAGGATAACGGGTGCCTACCTGCAATATTATCGGGAAACAGCGAACTATTTAGAGCGAACATCGGCCTGGATTGAGCGTGTTGGTTTGGAGCATGTCCGAACTGTGTTAGATGACCAGGAAAAACGAGCAGAATTAAACGCTAGAATGGAAGAAGCTCTATCAGTTATTAGGGACCCTTGGAAGGTAATTACCGAGGATGAAAAGCTGCAAAAAGAGCTGTTTGAAGGCATGGTCATGTCGTAAGGACGATAACAGGTGGAGGGGGATAATTACTGTGAATAAAAGCATATCAAAATTTCCACTTGGCGATGTTCATGAGTTCCCAGAGCGTCTAGGTAAAACGGTGCGGATAGGGGATATAGAAGTGGCGGTTTTCAAATTATCAAACGGGATTTTTCGGGCAGTTGAAAATCGCTGCCCACACCGCGGCGGAGTATTAAGTCAAGGAATCGTAAGCGGTGAGTTTGTCTTTTGTCCGATGCATGATTGGAAAATTTGTTTGCATGATGGAAAAGTACAAAAGCCCGATATTGGATGTGTGAAAAGCTATCAAACAATTATTGAAGGGGAAGATGTATTTCTTCTTATTGATGAAGGATAATTGGGAATAGGAGAGCTCCACCCAAATATGGTGGGGCTCTCTTTAAATTGACCTAAGGAAACAATCCAGAAAATAATCCAAGTTATATCCCCTCATCTTCTAGGGTCTTATTTTATAAACCGCATTACTAAAAAATAAAAACAGCAATGGAATTTGGATGAGCATTTGGCCCATCATGGAATCATCAAGTCTTGTTCTTACCTACAGTTTACATAATATTATTATCGATATAAAACCAAGGGGGATTTCCAGTTCATCTTCGTTCCCCCTTTAAAATGAAAACTCTTGCTTAAGTTCTTCCACCACTAAATCTTTTTAATTAACTGAAAACAAAATTTATAGCGAGGTAAGATTAAAATCTCTTGATAAAACTAATATAATTAGTTAAAATATTAATACAAATAGTTTAGTTTCAGAAATTTGTGTAAGTGAATAATCCAAATGAACGGGGGATTTTGTAAATGAGCTTGCTTGCCGGTCTGCAGTCATTTAATGTTGTATTGCGATTTTTATTAGAACTTTGTTCTCTTTTCGCAGTGGGTTATTGGGGGTATAAAACTGGAGACAGGCTTGTTGTTCAATGGATTCTCGCGGTTGGTGGCCCTTTCGTTTTGGCTGTATTATGGGGATTGATGGGATCCCCAAAAGCACCGATAAAATTAGTTGAACCCCTTCATTTCATCTTGGAAATCATTGTGTTTGGCCTGCCAGTCTTATTGCTTGCTCTGCTTGGAAAAAATGAGATTGCTTGGTTACTAGGGATTGTTGTGGTTATAAATAAAATTTTAATGATTGTATGGAAACAATAATGGGGGATAGGTATATCGCCTGTTTTTTTAATGAATATTCCTTTACACATTTTGTACTTTGAATTAGAATATCTTCAAATCAAGATAATAATTTTTGAAAATAAAACTTAAAATAAATAAAAAAGGATTGAGGCAAATGGAAAAATTCCATCAGAAACCTAATGTTTATGTCGGAGAAGTTAGCATAAACGTAAAAAATCTGGATTACTCGCTTACTTTTTATCAGAATATTATTGGTTTGCAGATATTGGAAAGATCGGAACGTAGTGCGGTTTTAACAACAGATGGAAAAACACCGTTATTAATGCTGGAGCAACCTGAAGATGTTATCCCGAAGGTGGAACGTACTTCCGGTCTTTATCATTTTGCAATTCTTTTGCCAACGCGTTCAGATTTATCAGTGTTTTTACGCCATTTGCTTGAGACCGGTTACCCGTTAGGCGCTGCTGATCATTATGTAAGTGAGGCATTGTATTTAAACGATCCTGACGGAAATGGGATAGAAGTTTATCGGGACCGTCCTTCGAGTGAATGGAGGTGGAAAAACGGACTAGTTTCCATGGCCACAGAACAACTGGATGGTAATGGTATTCTTGCTGAGAGTAATGCGGAATGGACTGGTCTGCCTGCGGGAACAATCATGGGTCATATTCATCTTCATGTTGGGGATTTGAAAAAAGCGGAGGAATTTTATACAAAAGGTTTAGGTTTTGAAATTGTAAGTTATTATCCGCAAGCAGTATTCCTGTCAACTGGAGGGTATCATCACCATATTGCAATCAATACTTGGCAGGGGGAAGGGGCGCCGACACCACCACGTAATAGTGTGGGACTTAATTGGTATACTCTTGTTTTTCCGGATGAAACAGCGAGGGAAGAGGTTGTAAAGCGGGCTCGTGAATTGGGCGCATCGGTAAGAGAAAAAGTTGGGTTTGTAGAGACCTGTGACCCGTCTGGAAATCGGATTCGAATGGTTTTATTGTAAAATAATGAGTCATAAATAAACCTTCCAATCATGTGGATTGGAAGGTTTATTTAAGGTTCTGCTCCAAGAAAAATTCAGTCATCTCTTTTCGTATCTGAGAGATATGTTTTTCCATCAGCTGTTTGGCTAGAAGGGAATCTCCTGTGGCGATGGCTATATAAATTTGTTTATGTTCATCAAACGTATCTTCTACACTTTCGGAATCAGTCAAACGCAGTTTTCGTGTAGCCCGAATGGTATCTTCCATACGTTCGCTAAGGGACTGAATCAACTGTAAAAAAATAGAATTATGGGAAGCGCGGACAATATTCTTATGGAAATTGACATCTGCTTGAAGCCCAAGTTCCACATCATCATTGGAATTTCTCATTAATTCCAGTGAATCAAGGATTTGCTCCAGGTCATCGGTTGTGGCTCTTTGTGATGCCAAGAAGGCACATTCTACCTCCAAAACGCGGCGAAGCTCAAGCATTTCAAATATTAATTTTTTTTTATTATTTACTATTGAGAAGGAAAAATCACACTTTAAATCTGGTATAGGGACTGCTTTTAAGAAGGTCCCGCTGCCTTGTCTAATTTCAATAAAGCCCTCAATCTCCAGCTTCCGCAATGCCTCTCTTACCGATGTCCGGCTGATATTAAAAAGACTTGAGAGTTCTCTCTCCGTTGGCAGCTTTTCTCCGGGAGGAAGTTTTCCATTTAAAAAAGATTCTTTTATTTGATCAATGACCACTTCATATGCTTTTTTCCTTGGCTGCTGCATGTCTTTTTCATTCCTCTCAATTACACCAACAATCATAATATTATCATACAAAAATTTTTTCAACAGTTACAATTTTATAATTCAAAATGGTTGATTTTTTCAGACTATTCACTATAATAAATTAAAGGTTGGACCAATTTCAAGTGATTAATAATTGGTATGACCTATTGTTTAGAAATTTAGAGGAATCAGGTGAAAGTAATGTTAACAACCGAAGAATTGGTAGCTTCGCTGAAAAGTGTGTTACCAGCTGAACAAGTATCCATCAATGAAACGATTAGAGAGCAGCATGGCAAGGATGAATCGTATCATACCCCAAGTATGCCGGATGTAGTTGTTTTTCCTGCTTCGACAGAAGAAGTAAGCAAGATAATGAAACTGGCTAGTCAATACAAAGTACCGGTCGTGCCATTTGGAAGAGGTACCAGCTTAGAAGGTCACGTCATTCCATATGAACACGGAATTACGATAGATTTTTCTCTTATGAATAAGGTTTTAGAAGTAAGGGAAAATGATTTCCTCGTGAGAGTACAGCCGGGAGTTACGCGCACCCAATTAAATAAAGAACTCAAAAAATATGGGCTGTTTTTCTCCGTTGACCCGGGAGCGGATGCAACTTTAGGAGGTATGGCAGCAACGAATGCCAGCGGTACGACAGCAGTCAGATATGGAGTAATGCGCGACCAAGTCCGTGATTTAGAGGTTGTTCTTGCAGACGGCACGGTTATACATACGGGTAACTTAGCGGAAAAATCTTCATCCGGCCTGCATTTAAACGGATTGTTTGTCGGGTCTGAAGGAACGCTCGGCTGCTTCACTGAGTTAACGTTGCGTGTCTACGGTATTCCGGAATATGTGATGGCAGCGCGCGCATCATTTCCGTCCGTCCAAGATGCCGTCTCGGCTGTGGTTGGCATTTTACAGGCAGGAATTCCTGTAGCACGAGTGGAGCTTGTCGACGAACCCTCTATGAAACAAGTAAACTTGTTTAACGATACGAATTATAAGGAACAGCCCACTTTGTTTATGGAATTTCACGGAAATGAGGCAGGCTTAAAACAGGACGTGGAATTTATGAAGGAAATCGTCTCCGACTATCATTGTGAAGGCATTGAATACGAAACCGATCAGGCTGCGTTAAACCAGCTATGGGAAGCCCGTCATAATTTGGCCTATGCCTTTATTCACGGTTATCCTGGTAAAAAAATGATGACAACAGATGTTTGTGTACCCATTTCAGATTTGGGAGCAGCCATTGATAACGCAAGAGCAGCTTTAAATAAATTAGATTTGCCAGGAGGCATCGTGGGGCATGTCGGCGATGGCAATTTTCATGCGCTCATCATGATTGATATGAATAACCCTGAAGAAATTAGAAAATCAGAAGAATTCAATGAAGTTATCGTAATCGATGCTCTTGAACGAGGCGGTACTTGTACTGGAGAGCACGGAGTCGGAGTAGGGAAGCAGAAATATCAGGAGCGGGAGCATGGACAAGCGCTGCAGGTGATGGAAAAAATCAAACTAGCACTGGACCCAGAAAACCTCTTGAATCCAAATAAACTTATCAAAGTGAAGCGGGAGTTAGTCTGATGAAAATAATGGAATCTATTAGTTCGATTGCTGGAAAATATTTTGCTGTGTGGGTAATTTTAATTGCTACTATTGCATTTATTGCACCTGCTCCATTTTTAGTGTTCAAAGGTTATATTACGATTTTGTTGGGCGTAGTCATGTTCGGTATGGGTCTAACCTTAAAAGCAGTGGATTTTAAGCTTGTTATCACCAAACCAATCCCGGTTATTATCGGGGTATGTGCCCAATTTATTATCATGCCGGTTACCGCGTTTTTGATTGCCTATTTTATGAATTTACCTGCTGAATTGGCTGCTGGGCTTGTTCTTCTAGGATCCGTCCCAGGCGGAACGGCATCAAACGTCATGGTTTACCTAGCAAAAGGGAATGTTCCACTATCGATTACGATGACATCTATTTCCACACTTTTGGCACCAATCGCAACGCCAGCAATTTTCTTGTTGCTTGGCGGTAAATGGATGCCTGTTGATCCGATGGCGATGTTTATGTCAATCGTTCAAGTCATTATTTTTCCAATTATCTTAGGAATTGTGATTCGGAAATTCCTACCTGGAGTGGTAGAGAAATGTAACTCTGTGTTACCGTTGATTTCAGTTGTTGCGATCATCTTGATTGTATCTGCTGTTGTTTCGGGAAGTGCCGATAGTATCGCATCCGCTGGATTTTTAACCTTTGCTGCAGTAATGATACACAACGCATTTGGTTTGCTCCTTGGCTATTTAACTGGTCTTGTCTTGAAGCTTGATGAGGGGACCCGCAGGGCAATTTCAATCGAAGTCGGTATGCAAAACTCTGGATTGGGTGTGGCACTGGCAACTGCCCATTTTGGACCATTAGCCGCTATCCCAAGTGTTTGCGGCGCCGTTTGGCACAATATTACAGGTCCAATTCTAGCTACGTATTGGTCAAAGAGACCAGCAAATCAGGGGCAAATGAGCAGCGGTCAGGAACAGGAAAAGAAGGCTATTTAATGTAGGAAGGCACCTTTTGGTTTAGGTGCCTTTTCTTTATTTTTTTAGCGGTTGGAAAGTATTTTGTTAAAAGTGGAAAGTAAAGTGGTTAGTTTTGGAAGTAAATGTTTCAAATTGGGAGTAAAAGCCTTAATTCGGAAAGTATTTCTGCATATCCGGAAAATATTGGTTAAAAACGGTAAATTTAAAAACTGTTAGGCCTTTTGATACAATTAATAATTGAAATAAACTCAAGGAGGGAAATCCAAATGTCTCAACAACTTGAAAAGGCAACCTTCGCGGGCGGCTGCTTTTGGTGCATGGTATCGCCGTTTGATGAACAGCCTGGGATTAAAGCGGTCATATCTGGCTACACGGGCGGGCACAAGGAAAATCCCACTTATGATGATGTACGCTCAAATTCAACCGGACACTATGAAGCAGTTCAGATTACGTTTGACCCGACCATTTTCCCTTATGAAAAATTGCTCCAGATTTTTTGGCAGCAAATCGACCCGACTGATGCCGGTGGGCAATTCAGTGACAGAGGGGAGTCTTACAAGACGGCAATTTTTTATCATAATGATAAACAAAGGGAATTGGCTGAAGCATCAAAGGCTGAATTGGAAGTGAGCGGGCGTTTTCAGATGCCAATTGTAACCGATATTCTGCCGGCAGGTCCGTTTTATCCGGCTGAGGATAAACACCAGAATTATTATAAGAAAATACCTTTTCACTATAATCATTATTTCGAAGCTTCAGGACGGGCTAAATTCATACGTGAAAATTGGAAAAAGCGGAAAAGTGACGAGGAGCTTAGGTTGGTATTAACGCCGCTTCAATACGAAGTAACAAAGAATAACGCAACCGAACCACCATTTAAAAATGAGTATTGGGATTATTTAGAGGATGGCATCTATGTTGATATCATTTCGGGAGAACCACTCTTCAGCTCGACAGATAAATATGATGCAGGCTGCGGCTGGCCTAGCTTTACAAGGCCATTACGGCGCATCGAGCTTGAGGAGAGGTTTGACACGTCCCACGGGTTAAGGCGAATTGAGGTTCGCGCGAAAACCTCGGATTCCCACTTAGGACACGTATTCGATGATGGACCCGGCCCTGACCGAGCAAGGTATTGCATAAATTCCGCAGCCCTTCGGTTTGTTCCAAAGGAAAAGCTAGTAGAGGAAGGATACGGCGAGTTTAGGAAATTGTTTGATTAGGTATAATTTCAATTTTAATGCCACAGTACAAGCTGACTGTGGTATTTTTATATTAATAATAGGAAATTATTGGAGGAATAAGCTCTGAAATATTGGCTGATTTTTTTGGCGGACATTATGGTGAAGTATTTGGTCTGGCTTGTTCTTGCAGGAACAGTCTTTATCCCGAAACATAGCGGGGATAGGGAACTCATGGTAGTTATCTATTTTGTTGTTATCTTTTCCTTAATAGTCTCTTTTAAGCTGCTAAAGAAAAGCTCTAATAGATTTCTATTTTGGATATGGTTTTCGCTAATGGCTGCACAAAATGTCCTTTACCATATCTATTCAATAATTAGTTATAAAAACGACCTCACAGGATTTACATTTTTCAAATGGGATTTTCTTCTATGGGAACTCGTGGTTCCTTCATTGGTTTTTATTGTACAGCTCATTTTTTATGTAGTTTATGGAGTGCTGAAGAAATTTGGTAGATTATGATATTTTATAAAAAGTACGAAGCATGAACCAGTAGATGAATTGCCATTCTGCTCGTTAAAAAAGCGCATAACACCCGATGAAGTGTTAATAGCGCCAGAGGAGTTCAATTCTTCACCCTAGTCATTACGAAAATCTCTACAAATGCATATTAATTATTAGCTGTCATGGAGGCAGCTTTTTTTATTGGGTGGTTGAATCAAGGTCTGCAACAAAGAAGAGGTTTATTCTTTGAACGGACACTGCTATTCTAAGAATGATAGATTTTGCAGATTTTCCCTAAATAGGAATAATCATAAAACCTTAAGAAATTCTTAAGATTTATCCTGACTTGAATTTAAGATTTGCTGTTTACGATATAGACATGTTGAAGCAAGAAAGAAGGCGAGAGAAATGAACAATTATTTTGTGCTGGTAGTGGATGATGAAAAGGAAATTCGCGATGCCATCGAAATTTACCTTAAAAATGAAGGGATCATCGTCCTCAAGGCAAAGGATGGGATTGAGGCGCTCGAAATATTAAATGAACACACCGTTCACCTGATTGTCCTTGATGTTATGATGCCTCGGCTGGATGGGATTTCTGCAACCTTTAAAATCCGTGAAAAACAAAATATCCCGATCATTATTTTAAGCGCGAAAAGTGAGGACACAGATAAGATTCTGGGGCTCCAGGTAGGGGCTGACGATTACGTCACAAAACCGTTCAACCCGATGGAGCTTGTCGCCCGCGTGAAATCCCAGCTGCGCAGGTATGTCACATTAGGTACATATGGCGGAATTAAAAAAGTAATCGATTTAAACGGTCTTACCCTAGACCAAGAAGCAAAAGAAGTGACGGTACATGGGGAGCCGGTCAAGCTGACGCCGATAGAGTATAAGATTGTCGAACTGTTAATGACCAATGCCGGCCGGGTCTTTTCCATCGATGAAATTTATGAGCGGGTTTGGAAGGAACCAGGCTACAATGCAGAAAATACAGTGGCTGTTCACATCCGGAAAATCCGTGAAAAAATTGAAATTGATCCGAAGAATCCAAGATTTTTAAAGGTGGTGTGGGGCATTGGCTACAAAATGGAAAAGTAGTGTTCTAATTTATCTCTGGGCATCCCTCTTAACATTTTCGCTAAGTGGAGTTTTAACCTTTTTTACAACGGGAACACAGTACATGAACAGAGACTTTTTTCATACACCAGAATTTCAAAGCAAGCTTGATCAATTCGCAGGATATTTAAGCATGTTTGAGTTAAACGAAACTACGCCTGAAGAGGCAAAAGCCGCGATCACCGTTACGCAAGACGATATAGATGAGCATCGCTTCCGCTATGGTGGTTTAGAACAGCAAAATTCCAACATCCGGGCTCAATATGAATCTCGCATTCAAGATGCTCAAGCAGCGAAAAATGAAGAGGTTGCCAATGCCTTGATAAAGGAAAGAGATGCAAAAATAGAGGACATCAGCAACAATTTTGCCAGCGATGACTGGGTCAGGCCAAAGGTGGTCAAAGAAAAAGAAACGAAAATTGACGAGTATTTTAAGAAAAGAGACCAATTCAAGTATGATTTTTTAAGATACCAAAAAGAATTTACCTACTATTTTAAAGACCCGGAAACCGGAAAAGTTTATAGCAATCAAAATAATGATAATCAGCTTAAACAAAAAGATATGCTTTATTTAACCGATTTTAGCATATCAAATGATTACTTTATTCACTATGGTCCCGGTGGATATGAGGACTTGGCCGATGTGTTAGGAGTCAACACAAGAAAAACACTTGAAGGCCAAATCGGAATTCCCAAAACCCTTTCTGCATCGTCCCCTCTGATGGAGCAGTACAAGGATTTTAAACGCAATCAGCTCATTATCCTGAGTTACTGCTTGGCAGGCATTTTTGGCTTGCTGTTAAGCCTTTATTTTTCAAAAAAAATGACGGCTGTAAATGCGCAAGTGGAAAGCTGGCGGCCTATCTATAATAAGCTTCCGATTGATATTAGAGTGGGCCTATTTCTGATCACCGCCCTATTGTCCATAATATTTATCTTTCTAGTCAATGACAATTTTTATAATATCTATAACAATCTTTATATATTAGCAAGCGAAATCGTATTCGCCTTGCTTGGGACCGCCATTTTTGTGGCTATCACCCATGTGCAGCGTAAATTTTTACAGATGGATCTGAAAAGTTGGACTCATGTGAAAGAAGAATGGAAGAAGAGTTTATCGGTAAAAACATGGCAGGGCGGCAAAAAGGTTTTCAAAAGCGTCCGTGCGGCCTTAGTCGAAGCGTTTCTTGATCAAAGCACAGGAACGCAGGTGTTCATTCTGCTTGCTGGGGTGTTTTTCATTGGTGCGGCGGCGTTGATGGTGGCGATGAATCCTATATTTGTTATCTTGTATATTTTTCTGTTAGCAGGCGCAGGGTTTCCACTTGGAATGTATTTGGTCAAAAAAGTGGGTTATTTTAATCGGATTGTCCAAAAAACAAATGAGCTGGCGGCTGGAAAACTTGGGGAGGACCTTGATGTAACCGGGAAATCCGTTTTGGCTACATTGGCAAGCAATATTAACGTCCTGAAGCAGGGTGTGAAGCACTCACAGTCCGAGCAGGCCAAGAGTGAACGATTAAAAACGGAACTTATTACCAACGTCAGCCATGATCTTAGGACGCCTCTGACCTCCATCATTACATATACGGAATTATTAAAGGGCAATGATGTATCGGAGGAGGAAAAATCAGCATACCTGGAAATAATTGACCGAAAATCAAAGCGATTAAAGGTGCTGATCGATGACTTGTTTGAGGTTTCAAAAATGGCAAGCGGCAGTGTTGAGTTGGTAAAGGAAAAAGTGGATCTCGACCAGCTATTGCAGCAGGCCCTCGCAGAATATGATGAAACGATTCGTTCATCCAGCCTGCAATTCCGGGTTAACCAAGCAGGGCAGCCGATTTATGCCCTTGTCGACGGCCAGAAGCTGTGGAGAGTTTTTGATAACTTAATTGGCAATATCCTGAAATATTCGCATGAAAATACTCGTGTCTATATTTCAATTAAAACTGTGGAACACCAAGCCCTCATCACGTTTAAAAATGTCTCCAAATATGAACTGAGCGATAATGTCGATGAGTTGTATGAACGCTTCAAGCGCGGCGATACCTCCCGCCATACCGACGGGTCTGGACTCGGTCTTGCCATTGTCAAATCAATTATCGACCTGCATGATGGGAAATTGGATATTGAAGCAGACGGCGATTTATTTAAGGTGATTATTACTTTGCGGCTTGCGGATTAAACGCAGGAAAAAAATAGCGTTAGAAAGGGAAAGGGAGATGGAACTTGATTTCACAGAGCTTTATTCGCTCTATTATAAACGGTTGTTTGTGATTAGCTATTCCATTACGAGGGACCGGTTTCACGCCGAAGATGTCGTTCAAGAAACGTTCATTAAAGCGTTGAATAAGGCGGGAACGATTGAGGAGCAAGGGAAAATGGGAGCTTGGCTAGCGGTGATTGCAGCCAGAACTGCCATTGATTTTATCAGACGAGAGAAAAGAAAAAAAGCTGTCCCTTTTGAACACGATTTTCTGGAACTGATGGGCAAAGAAACAAAACAGAATGTAGAGCAGGAAGTAGAGACAGGTTTGCTTTTTGAAGAGATCAATGAGGCAATTGGGACACTGCCATATGAGCAGCAGGAGTTACTGATGCTTAAGTTCACAAAAGGTTTAAAAGAAGAGGAAATTGCAAATATACTCCAATTGAACCCCAATACGGTAAAAACAAAGATCTACCGGGTCAGAAAAAAACTAAAGCTATTGGTTTTTGAAACGAAAATTGCATAAATTAATGCCGCTGTCGATGATGGCGGTGTTTTTTTTGCCTAAAAGTTTGATAGTTCTCAACAGTAAATAAACCCCATTTTTCTGTAGCAAAAAGGAAATTATGGAATCAAATAGAATAATAATATTAACATTTAAATCACCATTTTTATTTAAAATTAGTTATCTGAAAAATCTTGCTATTTTAATTTTGTGATGATAAAATAAAGTCACGAACAATATGAAACGAGGTTTTGTAATAAGCAACGAAAATTAACCAGACAAGGGGTGATTTGTTTGGAGATAAAAAAAGGACAGATTTGTGGCCAAAGAATATCACAAAGGCTGGAGGATTTAGCTGAAATCTCTGAAACAAAAAATGGGGTAACGAGACTATCATTTACAAAAGAGTTTCAAAGAGGCCAAGATTTGGTGAAAAAATGGATGAGTGATGCCGGCATGAAGGTTCGTGTCGACAATCTCAATAATATAATTGGCCGCTACGAAGGTGCAAAACCAAACGCACCAGCGTTAATGATTGGCTCCCATCTAGATACCGTTATTAACGGTGGAAAATATGACGGGATGTTAGGTGTTATTGCAGGAATCGAAATTGTTCAGGTACTTTATGAAAATGACACACGGCTGGACCACCCAATCGAGGTCATCGGCTTTAGCGATGAAGAGGGGGTCAGATTTCACTCCACCTTCCTTGGAAGCAAAGCCATCGCCGGAACCTTTTCTCCACAAACATTAGAGCTTACAGATGAAACAGGTATCACCCTGGCAAGTTCTCTTGAGGAATTGGGCTTAGAACCGTATCAATACAAATCAGCCGCAAGACATGCAAATGATGTTCTTGGTTACATAGAACTTCATATTGAACAAGGTCCTGTACTAGAAAAAGAAGGCCTTCCATGTGGAGTGGTAACAGGAATAGCCGGGGCCTCCAGGTTTTCTTTTAAAGTTACTGGTTTTGCTGGTCATGCGGGAACCGTGCCCCTCGACCTTCGCAGGGATGCTCTTTCTGGAGCGGCAGAAATCATTTTAGCAATAGAAAAATTAGCTAAAGAAAACGCGCCGATTGTCGCAACTGTCGGAAAGCTTCAGGTAAATCCGGGGGCAAGCAATGTCATCCCAGGGGAAGTGACAGGAACGCTTGATATTCGTGATACCGATGCAGTCCGAAAATCAAGGGTGATTGACGAAATTCTTCATGCCGCGAACACCATCTGCCAGAAACGCAATCTCTCTTTCCAGGTTGAAAAAATAATGGAAACCGACCCTACACTATGTGACGCAAACATTATCGCTGCCATTGAATCGTCTATTCTCTCAAATGGGATGAGGACCATTTCTTTAATAAGCGGAGCAGGTCATGACGCCATGGCGATGGCAGATCTTACAAAGGTAGGAATGATATTCGTCCGCTGCAAAGAAGGAATCAGCCATAACCCTGCTGAATTCGCAGCCGTAAAAGACATTGAAATGGGTGCCAAAGTCTTGCTGGATACTGTGATCCAATTAACAGTTAAAAATTCAAATATGGAAAAGGAGAAAGTAAATTGAAAACAAACACATTAAGTGCAGAGAAGCAGCAATTAATCAATTATATTGAGGAAAACCAGGCTGAACTAATTAAGTTTTTGCAAGAGCTTGTTTCAATCCCCTCCGATAATCCCCCAGGAGATTGCCAAGCAATTGCTGAACATATCTATAAGCGCCTTGATGACTTTGGATTGGAAAACGTATCACTTAATGAAGTAGAAGAAGAAAAAGTGAAGGCAGTTGGAATGATTAGAGCATCCAATGTGGTCGCATACTCCACGTTCGGAAGCGGCGAAGGTCCTGAAATTACCCTAAATTCTCATGGTGACGTAGTGCCACCGGGACTTGGCTGGACCCAAGATCCGTACGGCGGTAACGTGGTCGATGGAAAAATGTATGGCCGTGGCGTTGCTGTGTCAAAATCGGACATTGCTTCCTATACATTTGCTGTTCTAGCTTTAAGAAAGCTGCAGGCTAACCTAAAGGGCAAAATTTCTCTTGCGTTCACTTTCGATGAAGAAACTGGCGGTGACATTGGGCCAAAATGGCTGCTTGATAAAGGACTAATTAACCCGGATATGGCAATTTGCCCAGGATTCACTTATTCGTTGGTGAATGCCCATAACGGCTGTCTTCATCTGGAAGTGAAATTGAAGGGGAAATCTGCCCATGCTGCTGAACCGCAATATGGCCACGACGCCCTTGAAGCCATGACCGGTGTATTAAGTGCATTATACGAATACAGAAAAGGTTTTTCAAAAATTAAATCAAATGTCCCTGGAATCGATTCTCCTAATCTCGTAGTAGGGTTAATTTCTGGCGGCATTAATACAAACGTGGTACCAGATGAGGCGACCATCCGCATTGACAGACGGCTTATTCCAGAGGAAAATCCTCAGGTTGCTGAGCTTGAAATTCGTAACGTCATTGCTGAAGCACTGGAAAGCTATGCAGGGGTGGAGGCATACATCAACCAAATTCTGCTGGCGCGCGCTTTCGGGCCGGTCCCAGTTGATTCTCCTTTAGTACAATCAATTTCTACTAACTGGACAACAATTATGGGTGGAGAACTGCCGGTGAACGGAGTGCCATTATATACGGATGCCCGTCATTTTTATGAAGCAGGCATTCCTGTCGTCCTCTTTGGAGCCGGTCCGCGTACACTCCTTGAGGCTAATGGACATCGTGCTGACGAGCATATTAAAGTGGACGATCTGTTAAAATCGACCAAAATTGTCACATTAGCTTTATATGATTTATTAACTCAACAATAATAGGGATATTGAAAGGGTATTCTTCATTTGAGAATATCCTTTCTTCGTTTAAAAATATAGTGATATAATGAGAACAGAATAGATTCTATGAAAAGTACAGCATTTGATTCTCCTTATAAATATTAATAGCAAAGATAGAGGGGTCGGAACATGGTACAATCAATTGATAGAGCCTTAACCATTGTTAACTATGTCAGTTCACAGAAGGGCGGTTTAGGTGTAACGGAGCTGGCCGAAAAATTAGGATTAAATAAAAGTTCTATATTTCGGATTTTAGCCACCCTTGCCTCCCACGGCTACATTGAACAGGACCCAGATACGAAGAAGTATAAATTAGGTTATAAATATTTGGAATTGAGTGCCAAGCTGTTAGATTCCATTGATATTCGAAAAGAAGCAAAGCCATTTTTGCAAGAATTGGTAGATCTATCAAATGAAGTGATTCATTTAATCATTTATTCACAAAAAGAAGCGGTCTATATTGAAAAATTAGAGGGCAGTGAAACATTGCGAATGCACTCGCAGGTTGGCAGACGTGTTCCTATGCATTGCACCAGTGCTGGGAAAGTTTTATTGGCATATTTGCCGACTGAAGAGGTCATGGATATGATCGAGGAAAAGGGGCTGCCAAAACACACAGACAACACGATAACGGACCAAGACGAATTATTGGATATTCTGGAAAAAATCCGTAAAAAGGGCTATGGGGTAGAGCGGGAAGAAAATGAACCTGGTGTTACTTGTATGGCTGCGCCAATCTTTAATCATCTTGGAAATGTGATTGGTGCCGTAAGTATTTCCGGTCCTTCCATGAGAATGACGGAAGCTAGGCTGGATGAACTAAAGGACAAGTTAATTGAAGTCGGTTCATCGATTTCAAGACGCCTTGGGTATAAAGGAGAATAAGTGAAAAAAAGACATGACTCCAGGCGAGCATGTCTTTTTACATTAACGTGAGAAGACATTGTTTTGCGAGAAACATGACTTTTTTTGTCGAAAGAATAATTAGAAAATTCATAAAAAGGCTATTGAAAACATTTTAAAGCGATGTTATGATTTCTTTAAATAAAACATATTAGAAACGCAGTTTCATAATAAGCAACGTTAAGTTGAGATGTGTTAAAATAATTAATTGCTCTTTTTTTTAAGTATTAAAAGAAACGGCGTTCCTTAATAAGCAACCAAACAGGAGGAGCGGCCCGAAAAAGATGGCATAATTATTTTTTTGCACATTAAAAGAAACTGGGTTTCATAATAAGCAACAAAGGAGGAAGGAATAATGCAGCTTGAATCTAACCGTAAAGAATATTTACAGGAATTAACGAAAACAATCCGCCGTCATATTGTCAAAATGACCCATCATGCGGGTAGTGGGCATCCAGGTGGATCTTTATCAGCAACCGAATTATTAACAGATTTATTTTTTGAACATATGAATGTCGACCCAAATGAGCCTGATTGGGAGGAAAGGGATGTATTCTTCTTATCCAAGGGGCACTGTACACCAGTTTATTATTCAGTTTTGGCCGAAAAAGGGTTCTTCCCAGTTGAAGAACTGATGACCTTCCGAGATGTGGACGGCCGCCTTCATGGCCACCCATGCGGTGAGCATATCCCAGGGGTTGATGCATCATCTGGTTCACTAGGGCAGGGGCTGTCGTTAGCCAACGGAGTAGCAATGGCTGCCAAACTTGATGGCAAGCCAAGAAGAGCCTACGTGATGATTGGTGATGGCGAGTCACAGGAAGGGCAAGTTTGGGAAGCAGCAATGACAACAGCCCACTTTAATTTGGATAATGTTTGCGCGATTATCGACTGGAACAAAATCCAGCTGGATGATTACGTAGAAAACATAAAAGGCATGAAGGATTTCAAAGCCAAGTGGGAAGCATTCGGCTGGCATGTGATCGAAATTGACGGTCATAACCTTGAAGACGTCCATTCAGCGTTCGAACAGGCGAAGACGGTGAAAGGAAAGCCGACGGCCATTCTGGCGCACACGGTGAAGGGAAAAGGAATCTCATTTATGGAGAATACCCACAAGTGGCACGGGTTAGCTCCAAATGATGAGGAACTAGAATTGGCACTAAAGGAGTTGGTTTAAATGGCAATACAAAAAGCACCACGCGAAGGCTTTAGCGAAGCATTAATAAGACTTGGACATCAACATGAAGATTTGGTTGTACTTGATGCAGACTGTGCTAAATCCAATATGACAAATTTTTTCAAGGATCAATTTCCAAACCGATTCTTTAATGTCGGGATATCTGAATGCGACTTAGTCGGGACGGCAGCTGGATTGGCCATTGGTGGGAAAATCCCCTTTGCCAATGCTTACGCCAACTTTTTAACAGGCCGTGCCTATGACCAAATGCGGATTTCAGTATGCTACTCGAACAATAATGTGAAAATTGTCGGCCATAATGCTGGAACATCGGCTGCACAGGAAGGAGCGACACACCTGCCGCTTGAAGATATTTCGCTTATGCGGTCCTTACCAAGAATGACGGTGATTGTTCCAGCTGATTCCCTGGAAATGGAAAAGGCGGTAGAAGCAGCATATTACCATGAAGGTCCGGTTTACTTACGGGTTGGGAAGCTGCCTGTTCCAATTGTCACGAAAAAAGAAGACCGTTTCCAAATCGGAAAAGCAATGAAATACCGTGACGGGAACGATGTCACTTTAATCAGTACAGGAATCATGCTTGATGAAACTTTTAAGGCAGCCGAAGCGCTTGGCAAAAAAGGGATTCAAGCAGATGTCCTGCACATCCACACGATTAAACCAATAGATGTTGAAGCGATTGCGACCTCTGCTGCTAAGACAAAGAGGGTCGTAACAATAGAAGAGCATTCCATAATCGGCGGATTAGGAAGCGCTGTGGCGGAGGTCCTTTCCGAACATTGCCCAGTGCCATTAAAACGGATTGGCACACAGGACCGCTTCGGAGTATCCGGTAAAATGCATGAGCTTTTGGATTTCTTCGAACTAAGAGCAGCGCGCATTACTGCAACTGCGGAAAAACTGGTCGATTCAGCATTAATCAAATAGACCTAGGAGGTGGCGTCGGCCTTGACAACCAAAACCGATATGATTTTTCAAGAAATAATCAGCAATTCTTCCACCTTACAGGGGGACACCCCGTTAAGGAAGACCATCTTTTCCAAGCTGAAAGAATTAAATCATAAGCTAATTGTTCTAGATGATGACCCAACAGGAGTCCAGACAGTCCATGATGTTTCCGTTATCACAGATTGGGATAAACGCTGGATTCGTAAAGGTCTCGAGGAGGATACACAAGTTCTCTATATTTTAACGAATACAAGAAGCTATGAGCCTGAAAAAGCCGCCAGAATCAATACAGAAATTATTGAAAACTTAGCGGTGGTGTCTAAGGAATTGAATGTATCCTTCACGATCATCAGCCGGAGCGACTCAACTTTACGCGGCCATTATCCATTAGAAATTTCCGTTTTGGAAAAAGCACTGACCGAAAAGCTGGACTGGAACATTGATGGGCACCTTATCATACCAGCCTTTTTCGAAGGGAATCGATATACAGTCGATAATACTCATTATCTTTTGGTCAATCAAAATCTGGTTCCGGTGAACAATACAGAATTCGCCAAGGATGCAGTATTTGGCTACTCAACCGCTTATCTGCCGGATTATGTACAGGAGAAATCGGAAGGACAGTTTACTTCGGACCAGGTATTATCCATTTCCATTGAAGATATTCGCTGCGGCGGTGTCGATCAAGTTTTTTCAATTTTAGATAAAGCTTCCGGCAATGTGCCAATTGTGGTGAACGCTATCAATTATCAGGATTTGGATGTCGTTTCTCTGGCGCTGTTAAAGGCCATTGAAGGAGGGAAGCACTTCCTGTTTAGGACCGCCGCCTCCTTAGTAAAGTCATTAGGTGGGTTTTCCCATAAACCATATCTTGAAGCAAAGGAAATGGCTCGAGGATCTGACGGTAAGAATTTTGGCGGATTACTGGTAGTAGGCTCCCATACTAAATTGACCACAGAGCAGCTTTCCGACTTAGTTTCGGAGGTTCATATAAGACCAATTGAATTGAATGTGGAAATGATTTTAGAAAAGAACCAAAGACAAGGAGAAATTGAAAGGGCCGCCAAATTACTAGAAGCCTCCATTAAAAATGGTGACAATACAGTACTTTACACAAGCAGAACTGTTATCAAAGCGGTAAGCAAGGAGGAGAATTTACAGTATAGTCAGATCATCTCCCAAGCTCTAGTAGAATTAGTCCACTCCTTAACAGTAAAACCAAAATTCATTATGGCAAAAGGGGGGATCACCTCCAGTGATATTGCTACGAGCGGTTTAGGAATTAAGAAGGCTAAAATACTCGGCCAGGCGGCTGCAGGGGTTCCTGTTTTACTCACAGGAGAAGAAGCGAAAATTAAAAATACAACTTATATTGTGTTTCCAGGGAATGTAGGTCAGAAAAATACGATTACGGAAATATTTAAAAAAATAGACAGTGAACTGGGGGATTAACATGGCAAAACAAAAAATGACCGCTGCTGAAGCAATTGCAGCTTATCTAGTTCGAAAAGGCGTGGATCAATTATATGGTGTACCAGGGGCTGCAATTCTTCCATTGTATGATGCGATTCGTGAGAAGACAAACATAAAATCTTATGTTGTCCGTCACGAGCAAACAGCAGCGTTTATGGCAGACGGCTATTCTCGGGCAACTGGCAAGGTTGGTGTATGTGCGGCCACTTCTGGTCCTGGGGGAACAAACTTCCTGACTGGACTATATGGAGCATGGATGGATTCCATCCCAATGATTGCATTTACAGGACAGCAAAAATCTACACTTATTGGAACAATGCAGTTCCAGGAAGCGCCAATTTGCGAAATGGCGAAGCCGGTCTGTAAAGCAGTCTACCAATTAACAGACGGCAAAGACGCAGCAAAAATGATTCATGAAGCATGGACCACTGCAACAACCGGAAGAAAGGGTCCGGTCTTAATTGACCTTCCTATCAATACGCAAAAGGTTGAACTTGAAGTGGATTGGGATGAGTTTGTGGATGAGCCAGAGGTACTGCCTTCTGCATCTAAGGAGGAACTCTATGAAGTTCTAAACCTATTAAAGGATGCCAAAAAACCTGTTCTTATTTCCGGAGGCGGAGTAAACCTTGCAAATGCCACGGAAGAGCTAAAGGAACTGGCAGAAACATTGCAAATCCCTGTGGTTACAACTGGAATGGGAATGGATACTTTCCCGAACGATCATCCGCTGTTTGCCGGAAGAATGGGTACAATGCTAGATACACCATACGGAAATATGACCATCTTAAATTCGGATCTGATCATTAATCTGGGCGGCCGTTTTGCAGACCGCAGCACCGGCACAGTGGATGTTTTTAAGCGCGATGCAAAAATTATCCACATTAACCTGGATCCTAAAGAACTTGGCAAAACCGTACAGACGGAGCTTGGAATCGTTTCCGATGTGAAATCCTTCATGGCGGGCTTATCTGAGGTTTATAAATCTTTGGATGTGGGCATCGCGGCAGCGGTTGAACCAGGCATTAAGAAGCTTGATTTAACCGAGGAAAGAAAGAAGTATGCTCGTAAACAAGATTATGATACACTTCCGATTCGTCCGGAACGCGCCCTGAAAGAGCTTCGCGAATTCTTAGACCGTGATGCTTTTGCATCTCATGACTGCGGAATCAGCCAAATTTGGTCCTGTCAGTTGTTTGAAACTTATGTTCCACGCAGCTATTTATTAACAGGCGGCGCAGGTACGATGGGCTGGGGATTAGGGGCTGCTATGGCAGCGAAGCTTGCCTTCCCGGAGCGTCAAAGTGTCAATATTCTTGGCGACGGAAGTCTTGGAATGTCCCTGCAGGATCTTGCCACTGCCGCTAAGCATGAAATTCCGGTAATCGTTTTCGTTATGAATAATTCATTACTTGGATTGATTCGCCAGCAACAAAATTGGTTTTATGATGAGCGTGATATCTCTACAGACCTGGTTTACAAAAATGAACTTTGCGACAATGAAGAGCGCGGTATTGATTTTGTGAAAACCGCTGCCGGAATGGGCGTCCGCGGGGAACTTGTTACCCACTATGATGACATTAAACCAGCATTGCAGCGAGCGGTGGACAGCGGCAAACCATACCTGATTGAAGTGGTTGTCGACCCAACGGCAGTTTGCGGGTTCTCTAATAACGGTAGTTTAACTGGCTTTGAATATTCTAACAAATAATCAATCTATAAAAAAAGGAAAAAGGAGCAGCGGTCTCTTTTTTCCTTTGTGGAAGGGGGAAGTTCCGGATTTATTCCGGTATTGCATATGAAAACAGATCTTCAACATTTTATGCAGGTTGGTATTGTTCACTTTATGGCCTATCCGGAAGCCATGAAGGGTGAGGGGGAAATTTCAGACACAGTTCGGAAAATCGTCACGGATGACTTTTTTTCAGGTATTGAAGTAACAAGGGTCAATGATTCTGCAGAAAGACAAAAGGTTGCTTCCCTATTGAAATCCGGGCGGCTGGCCGTTGGTTTTGGTGCCCAGCCGATACTGCTTAGCAATAAAGGCGATTTGAACTCGTTTGACCCGGAAAAACGGAAAGCGGCAATTGATCTTGTCAAGGCCGGGATTGATCAAGCCTATGAGTTGAATGCTTCGAAATTAGGATTCTTAAGCGGTCCTAAACCAGATAAGGATATGGATAGAGCCCTCCAATTGCTTACTGAATCGATAATTGAATTATCCCAGTATGCTAGACAGAAGGGTAATCTAGTACTCTCATTAGAAACCTTTGATGATGAAACCGATAAAAAATGCCTAATTGGACCAAATCATTTGGCGGTTGAAATTGCGAAGGAAGTAAGAAAAGTAGACCCAAGCTTTGGCTTAATGCTGGATTTGAGCCATCTTCCGATGCAGCGGGAAACCTCAAAGGATGCCTTAACCATTGCCCGTGATTATATTAATCACGCTCATATCGGCAATTGCTATATTAAGGATAAAAATGATCCTGCCTATGGTGACCAACATCCTCGATTCGGCTACCCGGGAAGTGAGAATGACGTCGAGGAATTAACGGAATATTTAAGAATGCTATTAGAAATAGGTTACATCGGGGAAGGGTCTAGAAATGTGGTCGCATTTGAGGTAAAACCGGTTGGAAATGAGGATTCCGATGCGATTATTGCACAGTCGAAACGAACCTTAATCCAAGCATGGGCACGGCTCTAAATCCATCTATTTTATTAGGAATGATTCCTCTCCCGTATTCATACATTTTCGGGAGAGGATGAAATAGAAAAGTTCTTTAATAAGAACTTTTCTAAATTTATATTAAAAGACGGGAGGAATTAATGGTTTAACAAAGAATTAATATTAATGGCAGCGTTTTCACTATGCGGACCTTGGTTTAGAGAGGAAGGGTTATTAGTCTATTATGCTATTATATGATCTAATTATCCGTAATGGAATGGTTGTTGGTCCTGAAGAAAGTTTTACAGGTGAAATTGGGATCAAGAATGGAAAAATAATTAAAATAACAAGAGATATTCCGATAGAAGGGAAAGCTAAAGAGGAAATAGATGCGTTCGGTCTTCACATTTTTCCTGGATTAATCGACACTCATGTCCATTTTAATGAACCTGGAAGAACGGACTGGGAGGGCATCTTGACCGGAAGTAAAAGTCTTGCGGCGGGAGGCGTGACAACATATTTTGATATGCCATTGAACAGCAACCCTCCAACGATTGATGCTTACGGTTTCCGACTAAAGCAGGAGCAAGCGATTAAGAAATCTGTCACAGATTTCCGGCTCTGGGGAGGCCTGGTTCCGGAAAATGTACAATTGCTCGAGGAACTGATTCAATCCGGTGTAATTGGATTTAAAGCCTTTATGTCACCAAGCGGAATTGACGAATTTCATCATTCGGATGATGCCACGATAATGGCAGGAATGGGTGAAATCGCAAGACTTGGATCAATCTTGGCTGTCCATGCAGAAAGCACTGTTATGACGGAGTTACTAGCTGCAGGTAAGATAAAAGAAGGAAAGCTTTCGGCCCTGGATTACTGCGAATCCCGTCCGATTATATCGGAAATGGAGGCTGTCAGAAGGCTGTTATCCTATGCAGAATTGACCGGATGCAAGGTCCACATTGTTCATGCAAGCAGCAGTAAAGTCGTTGAATTAATAACAGAAGCGAAGAAAAAGGGAATTGATGTAACAGTTGAAACATGCCCGCATTATTTATCACTAACTAGTGATGATTTCGCGAGGCTGGGACCAATCGCAAAATGCGCACCGCCATTAAGGAGCTCAGATGAAGTAGAGGCATTATGGAAAGCGCTTGCGAACGGTGAGATTGATGTAATTGGCTCTGACCATTCTCCTGCCCCGCCGGAAATGAAGAGTTCGAAAGACGGCAATATGTTTGCAGCATGGGGGGGAATAAGCGGTGCACAGACTAGTTTATCCGTTCTATTGGAAGAAGGATATTGGAAAAGAAACATATCCTTGCAAAAGATTGCAGCCTCCATGTCCACCAACCCTGCGAAACGATTTGGCCTCTACCCGCAAAAAGGGGCAGTAGCCGAGGGAAGCGATGCCGATTTGGCATTGATTAGTTTAAATGAATCCTTTACGTTGAAAGGAGATGACCTTTTTTACCGCCATGCCCATTCTCCCTATATTGGAAAAACGTTTAGGGGGAAAAATAGAATCACCATCGTAAAAGGATCCATTGTGTATCGAAATGGAGAAATATTGCCACAAGAAAACACTGAAACCATCCCACAATAGAACTAGCTTCTATATAGACACATTCATCCCTGTATGAAGAAAATTATCTGAATATTACCCATATTCAGAATAGGTATTTTTTACTAAGACCACTCTAACTCTTCATGAATGAACAGAAGCGGCTTCACTACCAATTAACTTTTTGGAATTTGGGAGGAATATAGATGGAAAGATTAGGAACAGGGAAAACGCTGGCATTAGGATTCCAGCATATTGCCGTTATGTATGGCGGCGCAGTGGCAGTACCAATTATTGTGGCTGGTGCATTAGGTCTGACGCAGGCACAACTGGTATATCTAATTTCCTTTGACTTATTGGCATGTGGTCTTGCAACATTGCTCCAGGTTATGGGCGGAAAGCATATCGGGATCAAATTGCCGGCTCTTATGGCGGTTTCCTTCATTAATGTTGAACCGGCCATTGCGATAGGGAAAATTCATGGGATAACGGGGGTTTTTGGGGCAGTTATTGTAGCAGGACTGCTCGTGGCCTTGTGTGCCCCGTTCATTGGGAGACTGGTAAGGTTTTTCCCTCCAATCGTATCTGGTTCGGTTATTCTAATCATCGGCATTTCGTTGATGCCAGTAGCGATGAACAATGCTGCAGGCGGGGCAGGCTCTAAAACGTTTGGTGATCCGAAGCACTTGCTGATAGCACTTTTTACGTTATTATGCTTTTTATTATTCAACACCATGTTTAAGGGTTTTATTAAAGTTATCTCCATTCTTTTAGCGATGGTAATCGGTACGATTGTAGCAAGCTTTTTCGGAATGGTTAATTTTAACGTCTTTTTAGAAGCAAAATGGTTTAATGTGCCTCAGCCATTTTATTTCGGTGTACCAACATTCGATACTTCATCCATCATTACGATGACCATTATCACCTTTATTATTGCAATTGAAAGTATTGGTGTATTTTTCGCCCTTGGTGATATCACAGGAAGAGACATTAAATCAGATGATATTAAACGGGGATTACGTGCTGAAGGTCTTGGAGGATTTATCAGCGGATTCCTCAATTCCTTTAACCATTCGACCTTCTCGCAAAACGTCGGTCTTGTTCTTTTGACAAAGGTAACCAATTTAAGGGTATTGACTGCCGCTGGCGGTATCCTGATTGTGCTGGGGCTTGTGCCAAAGGTCGGTGCTTTAACAACGATGATTCCTCCAGCTGTGCTTGGAGGGGCCATGGTTCCAATGTTTGGGATGTTGATTTCCGCGGCCCTGAAAATAATTGCGAAGGAAGATTTGGCTTCTCCAGCTAATCAACTCATTGTTGCTGTAGGAGTAGGAATTGGCTTAGCGATTAAAGGGGTCCCTGGTGCTTTCGTGGATTTACCTAGTACTGCCCGCTTACTGTTAGGGAACGGGGTAGTAATGGGTTCACTTGTCCTGGTTGTCTTGAATATGATTTTAAATGGTACATCATCGAAGGCAAGTCATGCCGGTCATGGGATTGAAAATGCAGAATTGGCTGCTGCAGAGGAGTCCCATTAAAACTATTCTTTTGAATGGAGGCGTTGAGCAATGGCATTTACGGTATCTGATATTTTAAAGACAAGGCTGATTCCCGGATGTCGTGTAGTGGCAGGGGTCCGTGGGTTAAACCGCAACATTCGTTCTGTCAGTATCATGGATGAGCCAGATACCTCTTGGTTAAAACAGGGTGATTTGCTCCTGACAACCGGTTATGTCTTTAAAGATCATCAAGCGACTCAAATAAAATTGCTCAATGACCTGGCCAAACGTAACTGCGCGGGCTTGGCCATTAAAGTAAAACGTTATTTGACGGAAATTCCTGCTTGTATGCTTGAAGAGGCAGATCGCTTAGGTCTGCCTTTGATCGAGCTCCCCTATGAAAATGTCTTGTCTGATTCTCTTTTATCCATTACAAAAGAGATTCTTCAAGATGAACAACGGCAATCATGTGATAAGGATGAGGATTTTAAAATATTGCTGACGGGAGAAAAAACGGAAGAAGAGAAGGTCCGTTCGATTGCTGATGTGCTTAACATAAGGCATGATAACCACTTTGTCCTTTTATATTTAATCTGTGAGGAACAGAAAATGATTCACTCTGTTTTTTCCCAACTAGTCAGTGCGGCGGAGAAGAAGGCAAATGCTAGATTAATCAGTATTCCTCTTCCACAGGGATTTGCGGTGCTGGTATCGGTAACGGCGAATAAGGCACATGAGTTAGCGAATCTTGCGAGAAAATCAGCCAATTTCTTGGCAAATCAAATACATATAAAATTTCCTAAACAGCAGGTCCAGATAGGGGTTGGTTTACCTTGTGCCGGGCTGGGGACGGTTGGACGAAGCTATAAGGAGGCAGTGGAGGCCATTTCCTTAGGGAAAAAACTTTCAAAGGAAGTAAAGGATACCGTTTTTGAATATAGGAACTATGCACCAGAGGGATTACTGCAGCTATTACCGGAACATGCCTTGAAAAATTATTTTCAAAGTATCCTGGAATCTCTTTTAGAGTATGATCAGGAAAACGGATCCAATATGCTGTTTACTTTAGAAGCCTATTTGGAATGCGGCGGGAAACTTTTAGACACGGCTAATCGCCTTTTTGTCCACAGAAACACCGTAAAATTCAGGATTGTACGGATTGAGGAATTATTGGGATTGGATTTAACAGATAATCAGGTTCAATTTCGCCTGCTACTGGCGATGCGAATTGCTAGATTGCTGGGAATGTTGCCTGGTTATTCGGAATCACAGATAAGGTCAACTCATTATTAATATTTAATTAAAGGGCCCTAGTTGGGCCCTTTTTAATATTTATTTAAATGAAACATCTTTATAGCTAATTGTAACCTGAAATTTGTTTTACCATTATCAAGGTCACTACCGAGAAGTTCTTTTATTTTGCTGATTCGCTGGTGGATGGTGTTTCGATGAACGCCGATTGTTTGTGCGGCCTCGGTTGTCTTTGCGCCGCAATTAAGATAGACTTCGAGGGTATTTAAAAAATCCGTATGATTTTCTTGATCGTGAGAAATTAATGGTGATAAAAAGGCAGAATAGTATTCTTTAAGAATTTCTTTTGGAATATGCTGAAGCACGGAATAGGTTGAAAAATCATGACTATCATTAACGGCTAACTTTTGAAGGTTTGTTCCAGTTTTCGTTTGTTGTGTTAGTAATTCACGCAATATGGTTTGGATTAGGTCGGCAATTGATAATTCGTTAGGGATTCTAAAAATAGGAAATGCCATTTTGTTCGCGGCCAGGATCATATCTTGAGGCAGGGAGTTTGGAAAGTGAGCAGTTTTTATCCCTAATCCGGCACAATTTCTTTCTGCCAAATCATACACTAAATTAGTTAACGCTTGTTCATTATTTAAAAAAATATATCCCGTTGTTAATACTAAGTCCCCAGTCTTTAACCATCTCATCACATCTGGTGCATCAAAACTATTTACTGACATAATGGTCCGGCCAAGCCCTTGGTTACCAGCTATCATTTCACATTGCTGAAGTAGTGGAATTGTTAATGCTTCTGCTAAAGTCAACTTCAATGGAAACGTTCCCTCCTTTTTTAGTTGTTTAATAGTAGTTTACTTTATAATGTGCATTGTGCACAATTCGTTTATTTTAATTGGTTGGGGTAGATCGTTTATAATTCAGTGTGCACAAAGCACACTCCATTAGCGTGATATTTGTCACTTATGGCTAATGACCTCCCCCATTATCGAAGGTAAAATAAAGTTAATCCAATAGCAAGGTGTGAGAGTAATTTACACCAGTCTTTTTGGAAGGGTTATAGAGAAGAAAGGAAGGAAGCAGAATGACTATGAAGCTGGAAACGCTTAATAGTTTAGATCAGCCGGCGTTCACAGAAGTTCTTGGCTGGGTGTTTGAACATTCACCATGGGTCGCAGAACGGGCCTGGTTGAACCGTCCATTCCAGTCTGTCGGTGATCTTCATCAAGCGATGGTGGAAACGGTAAAGGAATCAAAAATGGAAGAAAAGCTCGCCTTGTTAAGGGCGCATCCAGATCTCGCGGCAAGGGTTCAAATGGCCGACGCCTCAGTCAAGGAACAGGCAAGTGCTGGCCTAGATCAGCTCACCAAAGAAGAACATGAAGAATTTTTATCCCTCAACAATGAATACACATCAAAATTTCAATTCCCCTTCATCATGGCAGTAAAAGGACAAACGAAAGACACGATTCGAGGCAATATGAAGGAACGGGTGAATAATGATCCGGCAGAGGAACTGCAGGAAGCACTCACCCAGATTTATAAAATCGCCTTCTTCCGCCTAGAGGATTTTATCATCAAGTAAAAGACTTGACGGCTTAAAGTTTGTATCATTTTTGGTTCCTATATCTTGAAACGCGGGAGCAGCACTTCGGCGATGGTGTTTCAGGGTTAAAATAATAAAATTTTAGGGAGGAATTTAAATGAGTTCACAAGAAAGAGTTTGCTATTATGGTAAAGGTGATGTTTTTGTTTTCCGCACGTATCAAACCCCGCTAGAAGGAATCAAGACAATTCCGGAGTCCAATTTTACTGGCCGCAACAATGTTATTTTTGGAATGAATGCCAAAATTGCCCTTGAGGGAGACTTCCTTCACTCTTTCACAAAAGCCGATAACAGCTGTGTCGTTGCTACGGATTCCATGAAAAATTTCATTCTTCGTCAAGCAGCGCAGTATCATGGACCAACCTTTGAAGGATTTTTAAAATTTGTTTGTAATCGCTTCCTTAATACGTATCCACATATAACATCCGTAGAAATTACCGCAGATGAAGTTCCTTTTGAAACAGTCCAAGTGGCAGGACAAAATGGACTGGAGGCCAGCCCGTTAGTTTATCGTCACTCCAGAAATGAATTAATTACAACAACTGTCAAAGTTGCGCGTACAGAACAAGGTAATCAGCTTGTGAAGCAAGAGAGCGGCATTAAAAATCTTCACTTAATTAAGGTAACCGGCAGCTCCTTCTATGGCTTCATCCAAGATGAGTACACAACTCTTCCAGAAGCTAAGGACCGTCCGCTTTATATCTATCTTGATATTTTCTACCGCTATAATGATAAAGAGGATGCTGTTTCTGATAATCCTGCTGTTTATGTACCTGCTGAACAAGTCCGTGATATTGCGGCATCTGTCTTCCATGAAGCTGAAACCTTATCAATCCAAGATTTAATTTATCGAGTCGGCTGCCGTGTATTACAGCGTTTCCCACAGCTTGCTGAAGTTCAATTTTTATCAAATAACCGTACGTGGGAAACAATTGTGGAGATTCCGGATTCAGAGGGTGCGGTGTTCACAGAACCAAGACCTCCATACGGCTTCCAGGGATTTGTCGTTAACCGCCAAGATCTTGTAAATGAAGGCTTAGAATCTCCGACAGAAAGTGTAGAAGCATGAGTGGAAAATTAACCACACATGTCCTTGATATATCCAAGGGCTTTCCAGCAAAAAATTTAAAAATAGAACTTTGGCGGTTAGGACCTGAGCGGTCACTTATAAAGACAGTTTCAACAAACAGCGATGGCAGGGTGGATGCCCCGTTACTTGCTGAAGGACAGGTAGAATCAGGGGAATATGAATTAGTCTTTTATGTAGCGGATTACTTTCGGGAACATAGTGTGGGAGTTGGTGAAACGCCTTTTTTAGATAAAGTTCCGATTAGGTTTGGAATTGCTGACACGAATTCCCATTATCATGTTCCACTGTTAGTGGCACCGGGCGGCTATAGCACTTATCGTGGCAGCTGATTTATAGATCGATGTGTAGTGTGTTAAAGGGGGAGAACAAGATATGATTCAAGAACAGACGCGAACGGCAACATTGGCGGGTAATCCTGTAACTTTGCTTGGCCCAGAAATTAAAGTAGGTGATCAAGCACCTGACTTTACGGTTTTGGCAAATGATCGCTCGCCCGTTACTCTTGCTGATTCAAATGGAAAAGTCCGGCTGATCAGTGTGGTACCTTCACTTGATACGGGAGTTTGCGACCAGCAGACGAGGCGTTTTAATGAAGCGGCGTCTGAATTGGGCGACAATGTTGTGGTACTGACCATCAGCGCGGACCTTCCGTTTGCCCAAAGCAGATGGTGCGGGGCTGCCGGTATCAGCGGCGTCCAGACATTGTCTGACCATTTTGAAATGTCATTCAGTACAGCTTATGGAACGTATATAAAGGAACTTCGTTTAAACAGCCGTGCTGTTTTCGTAGTAAATGCTGAAAACATTGTTACGTATGTAGAGTATCTTTCCGAAGTGACCAACCATCCGAATTATGAAGCTGCCTTGGAAGCGGCAAAGGCAGCGGCAAAATAAAAATATGGGACCCCAAAAAAGCAATGGATTATTCCGTTGCTTTTTTTGTTGGTCTCCATTTAAAAAGTTTTACAATGAACATAGTCTAATCCCCCGGTTTGTCTCATATTATGTAAGCGCATACATTCGATAACTTATCTCATTAAACAATTCCAATTTGAAGTGAGGGATTTTGTTGAGGCAAACAATTATTGAGGGGCCGTGGATTGAACAAAAGCACGATTTAGAGAAACCAAGAAAAAAAGAAATGTGGGCATATGGAGTCGGAAGTTTTGGGATGTTCTCTGTCAATACACTGATTAGTTTATTTTTAACCTTTTATTACACGGATGTAGTCGGTATTGCTGGTGCGATTGTCGGAACCTTGATGCTGATTGCAAGATTGTTTGATGGAATTACCGATATCGGAATGGGTTCCATAGTTGATATGACGAGATCTAAACATGGAAAAGCCAGGCCATGGTTGCTTTGGATGTCTGTTCCACTCGGTGTCTCAATTGTATTGTTATTTTCAGTCCCAGATCTCGATCATACAGGCAAAATCATTTATGCCTACATCACATACATTTTGTTCATCCTCCTATACACCGCTGCTTCCATCCCGTACAAAACATTGCTCGGCGTCATGACACAGCATCAGCATAGCCGTTCCTTATCAAACATTTTTTCTACGATTTTCACCATGATTGGAACCTTAATTGTCATGACCTTTACCCAACCGTTGACGGCTTCCATCGGATGGACAGGACTTGCCGGTTTCTATGGATTGTTATCAATTATTGCCCTTTACATGACCTTCCGATTTGTCAAAGAAAGAGTTGAATCTTCAACATCACAACAAGACAAAATTTCCTTTTCAGCTGGCTTTAAGGCCATCTTACGAAATAAATACTGGATTATCATTACGCTTTTTTGCGTCACCTTTTACACCACCATCTGTCTGGTACAAGGCGCAGGGCTATACTACGCGCAGTGGGTTATAGGTGATATCAATAAATTTCCTATCATTGG
This sequence comes from Neobacillus sp. PVCKKU3, assembly GCF_058323225.1. NCBI lineage: Bacteria > Bacillati > Bacillota > Bacilli > Caryophanales > Bacillaceae > Neobacillus > Neobacillus sp. PVCKKU3. The sequence goes on along the minus strand of NZ_JBLVQN010000004.1, from coordinate 100,953 downwards.
CCTTACGTTAACGGCACCAATGATTCTGGGGTTATTTTTCATCGGCCCTTTAGTGGCCAGGTTCGGGAAAAGGAACGTGGCCATAATTGGTTCACTGGTAGCGATTGTGGGCCAAATAATAAAATGGGCGGACCCTAGTAATTTACCTGTTTTTTTAGTTGGGACAGCGTTAGCGGGCTTGGGAGTCATGCCAACACTTGGGTTGCTTTTGGCGATGGTCAACGACACCGTTGAATCCGGCGAGTACAAAACTGGTTTACGGACAGAAGGACTGGTCAATAGTGCTGCTAGCTTTGGAATGAAGTTTGGTACAGGGCTTGGTCTTGCAGTAGTCGGATGGCTGCTTGGGATTGGCGGATATGTAGGCGGGGCTGCCGAGCAGCCAGCTTTGGCTATTGAAATGATCAAAGCAGTTAATATTCAAATACCGCTGGCATTAGCTGTGATCCAGATTATCCTTATGCTGTTTTTTAGAATTGACAAAGAATACCCGGCCATATTGGCTGAACTGCAAAGGCGGAAAAATGAATAATTCTAAAGCGCCGGAATAAATTTATTTATTCTGGCTTTATTGTATTCATAAAAAAGCATTTTTTAACGCCTAATTTTTTACAATTTCATTAAAAATATTCGTGACTATCACACTAGTTTATTAAATAACGATAACAAATCGGTAAAAATCTGCTTTTTCGACAAATTCCATGAATTGGACTTTTTATAATGGCAGTGGAAGGTGAGTGAAATTGTTATTAGCTTAGAGATTGGGGGAGCTTTTAATGGAACATCTTCTTAACGAAACTGTTCAGGAAAAAAGACAATTTCTAATTGAAGAGCTAATTAAATTAGGTATCTTTAAAATCAATGAAAAACATCTATATGAATGGTCCATAAGTGAATTAGAAAAAGAATTCGAGGATATTGAAAAAGAATACTTCGGGAAAACCGGTACATAAAGGCCGGGCGAGAATGATTTTTATAATAAATTGCAAAATAAGAGGGTGCACATTACAACCAAATGGAGGTATATTAGATGGCAAAGAAAAAGCAGTCACCCTCGCCGCAGGTTGATCAAAAGAAATTGCTTGACGATAAAGTCAAGCAAGCGAGAGCCAATAATTTTGAAGATGACCATGTCCGTAGAGTGACGCAAAACGGTGCAGATGGACAATAAAAAACGAAGGAGCCAATACGGCTCCTTCGTTTTTTATACTGTATCTTTTCGGTACTGATGCTTAAATTGATCAATCATTAGCTCTGATATAGCAGAATAACCGTTCGAATTAGGATGCACACCATCAGGTGATAAATTTTCCGGTCTCTCCCCGTTTATTACCTTGGTGGTTTCAATTACTAGGGATGGCGAATACTGATTGGCAGTCTCATATAACTTAAGATTCCATTTTGGCAGCAATTGATCTGCAAGAGAATACAGTTTGTCCGACGGTGATAACGGATTATATAATTCCAAAAATATAATGGTGGCATCCGGATTCACCGATTTTATTCTTGAAGCAATGTCAGTTAAGTTTTTTGTAAAAGAGGTTTGTAGCTCACCAAACGATTGAAATACATTTTGCAGGTTCTGATCCTTAGAAGCCCTCAGTACATCATTTCCGCCGACATTGATGGTAATGATGTCGGCTTTCTTCATTTCTTCATCAAACCGGCCTTCGAGAACCAATTCCTTTAACTCGCCGCTCGTAATCCCGTTAATACCTTCATTTTGAAATTGAATGTTCTTCTGAATCTGGCTGCCTAGCTTGTTCGAAAATTGATTGACAAGATCTTCATTTTGTCCCGCACCTACACCGCGAATGACAGAGTCGCCAATTGCCAGGTGATTAATTTCATCTTTTTTCATGTTTCGAAAATAATCAAGATAGGAGATTTTATGGACAGTTGCACTAATTTCAACAGACTGCTTTTTTATTTTGTGAATTTGATATTTGGGATAATAAATCCAGGCTGATAAGCCAAGGCCTATGACTAAGACAAAAATAACAAGGTGTTTAATGAACTTCATTGGAACCACTCCTTAATTCTCCTATTATAACAGGCAAATTTGAGGAAGAAATTAGTGGATGATTTCCAATGAACTTGGGATAAAATAACCGTAAATAAGCTATGTTTGGTGTGGTACTGTTGAAATTCTACTTCATTTATGAGGCAACCATTTTATTAATTACAAGTATCGTTATATTAAGATTTGTCGGGAAAAAATCGGTTGCGAGAATGACCAATTTGGAGTCGGTTGTCATTTTGGCAACCGGGACCACCATGGGGCATGCTATTAAGGAAAATAAATTTTATCAGGTAATCATTATTCTAATTTTCTTCGGTATATTTTTATTTATTTTTCAAAAGCTGCAGATGAAATCGAGTTTTATTGAACGTTATGCAATTGGCGAAGCGACCTTGGTCATTATTGATGGAAAAATCATAATGGAAAGTTTAAAAAAACTTCGTATTACCCAAGGGCAATTAGAAATGCGGATGCGACAAAAAGGAATTTCTTATATTTCTGATGTAAAAATCGGAACGATTGAAACGGATGGTGAATTCGGATTTGAACTAATGCCACATGCACAACCTCTGACACAGGAAGCATTAATAAAAATAATGGGGAAAGGCCAAACTGAGTTCTCTACGAAAAGTGAAAATATTTTCGACAAGGTCGTGGAAAATAATAAATGAACAGGAAACCTTACATATGATTAAACAGTGATTTATAAAACAATAAAAAAAAAATTAATTAAAGGAAGGTACATCACAGTATCAAGTGCTGTACCTTTTTTTTAAGATATTATTATTTTTTCATCACTGTTTCACCGATTGTCAAAACCTTTAACAGTTTATTCTGCAGTTGTTGCTTTTCCCATTCACGATAAAGCCTTTCGAGGGCTTCGGGTCCCGTGTCGTCGGCTAGGCGGTAGGCTCCATAATGCATTGGGACAAATTCTTTCGCGTTTAATTCTAAGAAGGCTTTAACACTATCTTCCGGCGAAATATGCGAAACCTTCATGAACCATTCCGGCTCATAAGCACCAATTGGCATAAACACGGTATCAATGTTGTCAAACCGCTCGGCGATTTGCTTAAACCCAGCAAAATATCCCGTATCGCCGACAAAATACAGCGTTTCTTTTTGAGTTTGAAAAATAAACCCGCCCCAATGGGACGTATTCATATCTGTCAGCGACCTTCTTGTCCAGTGCTGGGCAGGGACAAAATGAATCTGAATTCCTTCAAATTCGGCACTTTCCCACCAACCCAGTTCGCTGACCTTTTGATACCCTTTCCGGGTAAAAAGCGGCTTTAAACCAATTGGAACAAAAAATTGAGCGTTTCCCTTTAACTTTTTGATGGTTGGAAAATCCAAATGATCGTAATGGCCATGAGAAATAACGATTACATCAATTTCAGGAAGATCCTCGAGTGATATACCGGGTTCCGTTAATCTTTTTTGAAAGCCCATCCGCTTTGCCCAAACTGGATCGGTTAATATATTAATCCCATTCATTTGAATCAAAAAGGTGGAGTGGCCAATCCAGGTATAAGAAGTTCGGCTCCGGTTTTCTTTAATTTTTTCAATCTGTTTATCCTGGCATTGTGGGATGTTAATTGTTAAATCCTTTACCTTGCTTCGTCTTTCTTTGTTCCACTTCATCATATCTTTAAATGACTTGTTGTTTTTAACATCATCGAGATTCGAGTATCTTTTTCTCATAGGCTCACCCGTGGAAATTTTTTTGTTTTGATTATAACAGCATTCAATTAAATGGTAAAATTAAGTAACTTACAATTGCGAGGGGGATTCACATGACTATTTCCTATAAGACAAGGGTTGAGGTGCCGGAAAAAGAAAAATGGAATTTCGAGGACCTTTATAAAAATCTTAAAGACTGGGAAAATGATTATCTCTGGATTGAAAAAAAGACTGCTGAATTGAAGAAATATGACGGTGCGATTCACAATGGAGAGTCGCTTTATGATTATCTATCCGAAAAAGAGGAAGTTTCCAGTAAATTAAATCTTGTCTATGTATACGGCATGCTCCAGGCCGATGTAGACACCCGAGATGCTTTGGCGCAATCGCTCGTTGACCGTGCCAAGCAGCTTTCCGTAAAAATAAGCGCAGCTTCATCATTTTTTATGCCATTTTTATTGAGTTTAGAGGAAAGCACATTAAGAGAATATATTGAACAAGAACCGCGGTTAAAATATTTTGAACAGGACCTTTTTGAAGCTTTCCGATATAAAGCACATGTTTTGACCAAGGAAAAAGAAGAGATCTTATCCAACTTAGGCGAGGCCCTTTCTGCACCAAGCTACACCTACAGTATGATCAACAACGCCGATATCAAATTCGGCGAGGTGACGAATGATGAAGGAATGAAAGTCGAACTTACGCGTGGCATGTACTCAAAGTTAATTGAAGATGAGGATCGAGACAAACGGAGGGAAGCGTACAAGGCTTATTATCAGCCGTATTTGCAATTGAAAAATTCGATTGCTTCGACTTTGTCTGCAAACGTTAAAACAAATGCGACGTTGGCCCGCTTGCGGAACTACCCATCCGCTTTAGAAAAAGGTTTGTTCGGGGATATGGTCCCAAAAGAGGTCTATGAAAATCTGATTACTGCGACAAAAGCCAACATTGGACCGTTGCATCAATATGGCTCTATTCGAAAAAAACTGCTTGGCTTGGAAGAGTTGCGCCAGTACGATCTGAACGTTCCTCTGGTTCCTGGTGTGAAATTAGAGATTACCTATGAAGAAGCGTATGAAACGATTTTAAAAGCTTTGACACCCCTGGGCGAAGATTACGTTAATACACTGAAAACCTTTAAAGATGCCCGCTACATCGATGTCCGGGAAACACCGGGTAAGCGTTCTGGTGCTTACAACCTTGGTGTCTACAGCGTTCATCCATTTGTGCTGTTAAACCAACATGATGATTTGGATAGTATGTTCACCATGATTCACGAATTCGGTCACGCCATGCATTCCTGGTATTCCAGCAAGCATCAGCCTAGAATCTCCGCCGGCTACAGCATTTTTGTAGCCGAAGTGGCTTCGACGGTGAACGAAGTACTATTGATTCATTATTTGTTAGAAAAAGAAACAAATCATGAGATACGGAAATACTTGCTCAATCACTTTATTGACCAATTTAGAGGAACTTTCTTTACACAGGTCATGTTCGCCGAATTTGAAAAAATCACCCATGAATATGCTGAAAGCGGAAAACCTTTAAACGCTAATGTATTTAGTGAAATTTACGAATCTTTATTTAGGCAATATAACGGGGACGAAGTGGTGTTTGATGAGGAAGTGAAATTCGGCTGGTCACGGATCCCGCATTTTTACCGACCTTTCTATGTGTACAAATACGCAACCGGCTTTGCTTCTGCCATTCATATTGCTGAACTGCTATTAAGCGGGGACGAATCGGCCGTCAATGCTTACCTTGAATTTTTGAAGAGCGGCAGCTCCGATTATCCGCTCGAGTTGTTAAAGAAAACTGGTGTAGATTTATCTAAACCGGAACCGATTGACAATGCTTTGAAACGGTTTGAGCAGTTGATTAGTGAATTTGCAGCTTTATAGGTTAATTGAAAAAGCTCCAAAGCCAGAGATTTAGGCGTTGGAGCTTTTTTAATCATAATAATTTGCGATTCGCCGATATATTTGGAAAATTCGCTGATAAAATTGGAAATTCGCCGATATAATGAAAAATTCGCTGATATGTGCAAAGAATTCGCTGATATCTTTAAAAAATCCGCTGATATATTACTTTAAAGATAAAATCATAATTTTATGAGGCAATTTCCTCTTTTTTAACAGTAACAACGTTGATTCCTTTTCCAGTGAAGATGGAGTAACCCATCAGTACATATGTCAATCCCCAGAAGAAGGCGAAGAAATCACCGAGGAACGGAAGGCCAAGACAGACAAGCATCAGCAAGAACACAATTGCGTACCAGCGAGGGAACACTTTTGCGCGAAAGGTAACAATCATCAGGATGACCGTGGCAAGCAGCAGCCCTCCGTAGGAGAGACTATTCGCAAGATTGACGAACAAGCCGTCTTTCGGATAATCGCCGTAAGCGAACAAACCATAGAATGTCGCCGATAGCATTAAGTTTCCTGCAGAAAGAATAAGACCGGAGATGAAACCGAAAACCCCTGTCTGCCGTGACTGGGACATAAACAAAGCCATAGACGAGATTGCCATTAATATACTTGCGGCAAAAGCGAAGATTAGTTCAGGTGTGCTGTCTGACCCCCAAATCAAACCTGACGGCGTCATCCCCATTCTAGCGATTCCCCCTAAGAAAGCAATAAACCCAAGAACCTTAACAATTTTTTCTAACGTCATGTTTTCCAACTCCCTTTGTATTGTTGTTTACGAATTAATCGTATCAAAGGGGAATTCCTAATTTGAAGGGAGGGGGATTCCCATTTCAATCGGGAAGTTTTTATGGGAATAAATAGGAAAAACCAAATCTATACAGAAGTTGGTCATCTTGTTATAATTTTCCTATATCTTAGGTACAAAAGGTGGGGATCATTCCTGGATGAATGGAGTAAGTAAGAAATTTTTCTTGTTTCAAGTCTTGGTGATTGTTTTTTCTATATTGACCTTAGTATTTTTCATTCAATCCATTCCTGGTTATTATGACGCCCTACGAAACGAATGTATCCTCAAGTCCTGCAGTTCCTTGGCACCTGCGCCCCCTACAACGATTGCAGCGTTGAGCAATTCCCATTTAAATCCTGACAGTTATGCTGCTTTATTTGTCATCATTGAATCCACGTTCGCCTTCCTATATTTCACTGCAGCTATCATCATTTTTATTAAAAGCAGGCGGGATATGATGGGGCTTTTGGCAGTATTGGCATTGGTCACATATGGGTCAACCTACACATCATTGGTATACCTTGCATCAGATGGCCGCGAATTGGTAGACCAGTTTCCGGAAATCATCGGGGCTGTAGGTAGAATGGCTCTAGTCTTATTCTTCTTAATATTTCCAAACGGACGTTTTATTCACCGCTGGCCGCTTGTTCTGTTTACTCCTTTTTGTATCATCCAGTTCATTAGTTTGATATTTCCAGGCACGGCTGTTGATTTATTAAATTGGTCGAGCACGGCGAGACTACTTTATTATGGATTCATGATTTCTGTAACGATTTTTTCACAAATCTATCAATATAAAAAAATATCCAGCCAGGTCGAGCGGCAGCAAACCAAATGGGTGGTCTATGGATTTTCGCTCTCATTTCTGGGGTCAATTATCATAAGCGGATTTTTTGTCTATCCGATTTTCGGCGAAAATCCAGTATCCTACCTCTATTTAAGTGCATTATTATATAGCGTTGTTGCCATCATACCATTAACATTAGCATTCGCAATTCTCCGTCATCGCCTGTGGGATATCGACCCGGTTGTGAACCGTACGATTGTTTATGGCACCTTGTCGCTGACTATTATTCTTCTATACTCATTTTTAGTTTTCTATTTTAGCAGCATATTTAAGACAGATAATAACTTCATCATTTCCATAGTGGCAACCGCCATTGTGGCAATTCTTTTTGCGCCATTAAAAGAAAGATTACAGGGTATTGTGAACAGGCTGATGAAGGGAAGGCATGATGATCCGTATACGGTTCTGAAAGAACTTGGCGATCATTTGATCAAACCCATTGCTCCTGAAGAGATGCTAAACGTTGTGACGGTTACAATACGGGATGCCCTTCGCCTGCCCTTCGCCGGGATTTTCGTTAATATTAACGGAAAAGAGACACTCGCTGCAGCATCGGGAAAAGTAAAGTTTGATATCCACACATTACCAATTATTCATGGAGGAGAAGAGCTAGGGACACTTCATTTATCAAGCAGGTCGTTAAATGAGGTATTTACTGGTGAGGACAATAAACTTATTGAGGTTCTTCTCCGCCAAGCTGGTCCCGTTCTTCAAAATGTGAAAATGACTTTGGGAATGAAATTACTGGCAAATGACCTGCAGCAGTCACGGGAAAGATTGGTGCTGGCCCGTGAAGAGGAACGGCTCCATATTCGCCGCAACCTTCATGATGACCTTGCCCCCCGGCTCATGTCATTAGCTTTTAACGTCGCGGCAGCCGAGCAATATATTGAAAGAAATCCAGCGAAAGCCTTGGAGTTAATGGAGGGGCTGCGTCAAGTAATTCGTTCAACTGTAGATGAAATTCGTACGATGGTCCATGGGTTACGCCCACCGACACTCGATGAATTCGGACTGCTGGGTTCAATTCAGGCGAGGGTGGACGAAATCAGGAAAACGTCGGGAGAAGTGTCTGCCACATCGGAAGTTAGTTCCATTGAAATTTTCTTGGAAGCCCCGGAAAGTTTGCCTGTATTGCCCGCAGCTGTTGAGGTGGCAGCGTACCGGATTATAACGGAAGCACTAGTCAATGTAATCCGTCACGCGAATGCGACCAAATGTACAGTTCGTTTAACAATTGTCGAAAATACACTAGAACTTGAGGTTACGGATAATGGTGTTGGGTTTCCTGATAAGCTGAGGCCATCCCAAAACGGAGGAATTGGTTTAACATCGATAAGAGAGCGAGCATTGGAGCTTGGCGGGAAATGTGAAATGGAATCTCTAGAAACGGGTGGAGCACGAGTAAGGGCAGTGCTGCCTTTTTCGACAGGAGTGATGAGGGATGAGGATAGTTTTAGCTGATGACCATCCGTTGTTTCGCGGAGGAGTTCGAAATTTGATTCAAACAACGGATGACTTAGAAGTGGTTGGCGAGGCTGCCACAGGAGAGGAAGCTGTAGAAATGGCATCCTCACACCAACCGGATGTCATTGTCATGGATATCCGTATGCCAGGACTAAATGGAATTGAAGCCACTCAAATCATAAAGGAAAAATTTCCGAAAATAAAAATTCTAATTGTCACGATGCTGAAAAATGATAAATCTGTTTTTACGGCAATGAAAATGGGTGCAAGCGGGTATGTGTTAAAGGATGCTGGAGAAATGGAACTCCTTCATTCCATCCGCATGGTTGGAAATGGTGGTGCCGTGTTCAGCGCGGACATTGCCGCACGGATGATGCAATATTTTTCAAAAACAGAAGAGATTGAATCGGTAAATCCTGTATTGGCCGACCTAACTGCCCGTGAAAAGGAAATATTGGAGTTGATTGTCGAGGAAAAAACAAATGCACATATTGCTGCTAGGCTCCATTTAAGTGTGAAAACTGTAGCAAATCATGTTACGAATATCCTTAATAAATTGCAGGCCGCCGACCGGCATGAGGCTAAGAAAATTTTTAAAACCTCGCGAAGTTGGGAAGAATCTGAAATGGAATCATGAAAGGAAACAACACGCGGGAAAAGAAATACTTGTTTACAAATCCTACTCCCGAGAGTAAGATATGATTCATAAATTTAACCATATTTACACATTTTATATCTAACCAAACAAAGGGGAGTATTTGTGGAGTTAATCAAGAAAAAAGGGAAGTTTATCCAGCTGCATCCTGCTCAAATTCTGGTGATCGGATTTGCGGTACTTATTTTACTAGGTACACTTTTATTAATGCTGCCCATATCGACTTATGAGGAGGGAAGGGGCCTCCATTTTGTTGATGCCTTATTCGAGGCAACGTCTGCCGTCTGCGTAACTGGCCTGGCGGTTGTGGATACAGGAACAACCTTTACCATTTTCGGCCAGCTGGTAATGCTTTTCTTAGTTCAGATTGGCGGTTGGGGATTTATGACGATCGGCATATTCATGTTCATCATCCTCGGAAAGAAAATTGGCTTGAAAGAAAGATTGCTGCTTCAAGATTCGCTAAACCTATTTACACTTTCAGGTGTGGTAAAACTTGTCTCCAAAATCATCATGATAACTTTAATTGTAGAGATAACAGGGGCGCTTATTTTAGCGATCCGCTGGTCATTTGAGATGCCGTGGACCAAAGCCTTATATTACGGATTTTTTCATTCGATATCCGCTTTTAACAATGCCGGTTTTGGCCTGGAACCAGACAATCTCAGTAAATGGGTCGGGGATCCGACCGTCAATTTAGCCATCACTTCATTATTTATCATCGGCGGAATTGGTTTCACCGTCATTTTGGATGTCTGGCAGAAAAAATCTTTACGTAAGCTGTCCCTTCATTCCAAAGTGGCACTGCTTGTGACATTAATCCTTAATGTTGTGGGAACAATCATTATATTAATCTCTGAATTTCATAACCCCGCAACGATTGGAAACCTAAGCTGGAACGATAAATTCTGGGCCTCCTATTTTCAAGGCGTCGTACCAAGAACAGCCGGCTTTAATACCATTGATATTGGACATATGACGCTGTCCTCACAAGTTTTTACGATGGCATTGATGTTTATCGGCGCTTCTTCTGGCTCTACCGGTGGGGGAATTAAGGTTACGACCTTTGCCATTATCATATTTGCCTTTTGGACAGTGTTGACGAATCGAAGCGATGTTAATATTTTTAAAAGAAGAATTTCCTGGAGCTTGGTCAATAAATCCTTATCCATTGGGGTGTCAGCCATCATTTTTGTCTTCACGATTTTCTTTTTGCTGACCTACACCGAGGATATGCCGATGAATAAGCTGCTTTTTGAAACCATTTCGGCATTCGGAACAGTCGGATTGTCAACAGGTATCACAGGGGATTTATCGCCTTATGGAAAACTTTTAATCACCTTAATGATGTTCATCGGTCGCCTTGGGCCATTAACCATGGCATTCGCACTCATGTCGAAGCGCCAAGAAGCAAGACTTAGATATGCTGAAGAAAAGATATTAATAGGATAATTGAAATATAGTCCCGTGTATAGGTAAACGGTGCGGTTTATAATTATTCATCGTAAAAAGTATTTTTACAAAAGTGTAAGCGATTGCCAAATGGATTGATAAAAACAGGGCATTGTGGTTGGTCTTCTCACTTTTACCAGCTTTTAAATAGCTTACTAACTATTATTATAGTAATAAATATTTAAATCTATCGATATTAGTGATACACTATATAAAGGAATTAATTGATCCAGAAAAGGTGTGTAACAAGTAGCGCCTTAGCTTGCTGTTTGCTTTAAGCAGGGGCGCCAGCATCCTTTCTGCAAATCATACCATATAAGGGATGGGAAAAATGAGTAGCAGACAAACTGAAACAGACGTTATCTTAATTGGTGCCGGAATCATGAGTGCCACTTTAGGGACACTCTTGAAGGAATTAGTACCGGACTGGAAAATTACAGTTTTTGAAAAGCTTGAAAAAGCAGGCGAGGAAAGCTCAAACGAATGGAATAATGCAGGAACTGGACATTCTGCACTGTGCGAGTTGAACTACACTGTAGAAAAACCAGACGGATCAATAGATATCAACAAAGCTATCAAAATTAATGAACAGTTTCAGGTTTCACGACAGTTTTGGTCTTATCTTGTTAACAGTGATCTGATTCGCAATCCGCACGATTTTATTATGCCGCTGCCACATATGAGTATGGTACAAGGGGAAAATAATGTAGAGTTCTTGAAAAAACGTTTTGAAGCACTCTCAAACAATCCATTGTTCCAAGGGATGGAATATTCCGATGAGCCAAAAAAATTGCAAGAATGGATTCCGCTTATTATGGAAGGCCGGACTTCGAAGGAACCAATAGCGGCTACAAAAATTGACTCTGGTACGGATGTTAACTTTGGTGCTTTAACACGCATGTTGACCGAACACTTAAAGAACCAAAACGTTGAAATCAAATACAAACATCAAGTTGATGATATTAAACGTACCGAGGATGGCCTATGGGAATTAAAAGTGTGGAATATGGAAACCGGTGAAATTGAACGCCATACTGCAAAATTTATCTTTATTGGCGGTGGCGGAGGCTCCTTGCCTCTACTGCAAAAAACCGGTATTCCTGAAAGTAAGCATGTTGGAGGATTCCCTGTAAGTGGACTATTCTTAGTATGTAACAATCCTGAAGTTGTAAACAAGCATCATGCAAAAGTATACGGCAAGGCTGCGGTTGGTGCTCCTCCAATGTCAGTGCCGCATCTTGACACACGATTTATCGATAACAAAAAATCATTATTGTTTGGACCATTTGCGGGTTTTTCACCCAAATTTTTGAAAACTGGTTCAAATATGGACTTATTAGGTTCTGTCAAACCAAATAATGTCATTACAATGTTGGCGGCAGGTGCCAAAAACATTCCATTAACAAAATACTTGATCCAACAACTAATGTTATCGAAGGAACAGCGTATCGAAGAGCTGCGCGAATTTATTCCAAATGCAAAAAGCGAAGATTGGGATATCGTGGTAGCCGGACAACGTGTACAAGTTATTAAAGATACAGAAGCGGGCGGTAAAGGAACGCTTCAATTTGGTACTGAAGTGGTTACTGCAGCAGATGGCTCAGTCGCAGCATTGCTCGGTGCTTCACCAGGTGCATCAACAGCTGTTTCCGTCATGCTCGAGATCATAAAAAAATGTTTCCCTCAGCACCGCGAAGCGTGGGAACCAAAAATAAAAGAAATGATACCATCTTATGGCATTTCACTAGTGGAAAACCCAAAGCTTTTCGACGAAATTCATGCTTCAACAGCGTTTGCACTTGGCCTAAGTAAAGGACGCGCACCTGTAAACAATAAGAAGGATTTATCGAAAGAGAAACGTAGTGTAGAAAAGGAACCTGTATCAGTTTAAGTTTATGGGAAGTTTCATGGGGACGGTTCTTCTGCATCAGATGCAGAAGAACCGTCCCCATTTTTCATTTTTGTATGACTTTTGATAGCTATTCAGTTTTTTAGCAGAATAGTATAATGCAATTAAAATAGAAACTAATTGATGGATGTGATGTTATGTCATGGAAAAACATAAAACCCCCTCGGTCATGATGATTTTTCGAATCATCCTGATCATTATGGCTTCGATTGATATTATGGGGCAGTCTCCTTCTTCGATTCCTATAAAGGCGGCTTTCATTATAGGATTAGTTATTTTGCATTTAAATGATATTTTCAGAAATTATTACCAACTATATGAAAAAAATCGTATAATCTACTATATATCGATGTCGGTAAGTATTATAGCAATCGGTTTATATGTGATTCAATTTGATAACATACCGCTAAATATTTATTTTATTTTTCCAATCGTTGAAATTTTTATTTATCGGCCGACTATACAAATTGGTCTGGTCATTCTTCATATTTTCATGTTTGTAATCGGTATGTTTGCTCTTAAGGCAGGAATCCAACAAGCATTAATCCCTTACTTAGCTTTGATGGCCCTAATCTACCTTGTTCGGAGCAACAGCAGGGAAAGGGAGAAGGGAAATCTGCTCAATGCTGAATTAATGGAGGCAAATGCCAAACTGAAGGAAATCACGATTATAAAAGAGCGGACTAGAATTGCCCAGGAGCTCCACGATTCCATTGGCCATGCTCTGATCGCCTTAAAAATGCACCTGGAATTTGCCGATAATATGATGGATTCAAACCCAGAAAAATCAAAGGATGTCATGAAGAAAGCCTTAGTCATTTCGCAAACATCGATAACGAACCTTCGTAAAGCAGTTGACGTTTTAAAGGATAATCAAGCATGGAAAGTTAAGGTTAAACTGCGCGACTCTATTGAGGATTTAATAGATAGCTTGCAAACCGCCGGCAGATTGCAATTTGAATTATTTTTCGATGACACCGTTGAGTTCGCAAGCCGCGACATTCAAAATGGAATTTTTGAAACCGTGAGGGAAGCTATTACGAACGGGATTAAGCATGGGAATGCCCATACGTTTCATATTGATATTTTTGTAAATGAAAAAAAGGCGCTGGTGAAAGTAGAGGACGACGGGGAAGGGTGTACCGATATAAAAAAATCCCACGGCCTGCGGGGAATGGAGGAACGAATCCATTTATTGAGAGGGAGTATTCAGTTTGTGTCGGCCAAGGGACACGGTTTTGCGGTGGAAGCAGAAATTCCATTTGTGACAAATGTGGAGTGATGAAAAGTGATTGACGTGATAATTGTAGATGACCAAGGAATTGTCCGGGATGGTTTAAAAATGTTGCTTAGTTTAAATGAAGAGATTCGAATCATCGGGGAAGCAACGAATGGGGAAGAACTTATTGCATTATTGGAAAGAATGACGCCTAATGTGATACTAATGGACATTAGAATGCCTGTCATGAATGGTATCGAGGCTACAAAAGCAGTTAAGGAAAAATATCCAAATGTGAAAGTAATCATCTTAACCACCTTTAATGAAGATGAGTATATTTTTAACGGACTGAAGAATGGGGCAGACGGTTTTATTCTAAAGGACTCCGACCTAAAAGAGATTATTAAGGCAATAAAGGCCGCACACGAAGGAACGATGCTACTTCACTCAGATGTAACAAGTAAACTAATCAGCGTCCTCCGGAATGTTCCTGAATCTCAGCAGGCACCTACCGCGGAAAAGAAAGACTTGTCCAAAATACTTACACCAAGAGAAATAGAAGTCGTGGAACAAATTATGCAAGGAAAAAGCAATAAGACCATCAGCGCGACATTATTTTTATCAGAAGGAACAGTTAAAAACTATGTTTCCCGCATTCTAGATAAGCTAGAACTCAAAAGCCGTTCCGAGTTGATTATTTATTTAAAGGAAAAGTGATGCATGGGGACGGGTTTTATGTTTCTTCGTCCTTTACCAGAAATACCGTGGGAGTATTCTACATGGTCAAGGATTGCTAGAAACAACAATTTATTTTGATAATGATGATGATTCCATTAATCTAAGTATAATGCAATTATATAAAGACTAATTGAGGGGAGTTTAGAAGTGAAGAAAATAACAGTTGAAAACTTGGTAGAGAAGTTTTCATTGAAGGTGCTTGCTGGTGAAAGTAAGCTTCAGAATGTGATAACGCAATCACGGGTGCATCGTCCGGGCTTGGAATTTGTTGGCCATTTTGACTTTTTTCCAACAGAGCGAGTTCAAATTTTAGGAAAAAAGGAAGTTACTTATTTACATAGGTTAAGTAAAGAGGAACGTAAAATTCGAATCGGAAATATTGTCCATTATCATCCGCCATGCTTTATCGTAACTTGTGGTGAAGAAGGACTTACCTATTTGAATCAACATTGTGTTGAACAGGGCATCCCCTTGTTGTTGACAAATAAGACTGAGATTACATCAGAGTTTATTCCCAAATTGGATGCGTATTTAGTGAAAGAATTAGCACCAGAAATTGCTGTGCATGGAGTTTGTATGAATGTATCCGGTATTGGGGTCTTAATTCGCGGAAATTCGGGGGTCGGAAAAAGCGAGACAGCACACACCTTAATTCGCCGGGGACATCGGCTGGTAGCGGATGATATTGTTGTTCTAAAAAAGCTTAGTCATCAAACCATTCTGGGTACTCATGATGAGAAAACCAAGGAGTTTTTGGCTCTTCGCAGTATTGGGCTGCTAAATGTAGTTCGGTTATATGGACGCAAGGCTTTTCAGGACGAGACACGAATCGCGCTGGATATTAATTTGACCAGATGGGAAAAAGATGCCTTGTATAACGATTTGGATCAAGAAGTTCACGCTACAGACTATATGGGTGTTAAGATTCCTTCCATTGAAATCCAACTCCAGCCAGGACGTGATGTAGCAGGGTTAATCGAAGCAGCTGCAAATAACTGGTATTTGAAGCAGCAAGGTTACAGCGCTGCAGAAGAGTTCCTGAGCAGGATAGAGGCTGATATTACGAATTCTAGTATTGAGTAAATGCAAAGGAAATACCAAGGGAGGGTTTTTGTGCATCATAGGATGCACAAGAACCCTCCTTATTTTTCAAGTTTCCGATATACAAGTGCAAGCACCATCGATGGGATGGAACAAACAATCATGCCGATAAAGGCGAATCGCGGCTCGATTTCATATAGATAGCCGCCGAATATAGTGAATACCGCTGTGCTCCAACTTAACGCAAGTGCTGAATACATACCTTGTGCATTCGGTATCTGCTGGTGCGGTATATTTTTGATCAAGTATTTCATAAAGGCGTAATGACCCATGGCGAACGAAAGAGAATGCAAAACTTGCGAAATAGAGAAGACCAACACATTTGGAAAAATAAATACTAATATCCAACGTACAGTTGAACCTAAAGCTGAAAGTGCTAGTAAAGACCCTGCAGAAAATCGCTGGAAATACCGATCGGCAATTAAGAAGAAAATGATTTCTGCGATCACGGCAATGTTCAGGATTACGCCGATTAAATATTTAGGTGGATGTATTTCTTGTAAAAAAATATATCCATAGGTGTAATAAGTTGCATGGGCAGCCTGCAGTAAGATCACAATCACAAGCACCAAACCAAAGTGTTTGATGCGAAATAAGTTCAGCATTCTTGCTTTTTTTGTTTGGTTCGGTTGTGGTTTTTCAGATAAAACCAACGGTGCTGGCATAAGGCCTAGCCCAACGAAAACCATAGTACCGATTAAGAGCGCCCATAAAATGACTATATCCCCAAGTGCTCCTGTAAAGACTGTTAAGACCATGCCAGCAACGACAAACCCTATAGACCCCCATGAACGACTCTTTCCATAATGTTTTAATTGCTTACTCTGTACTAGGATGCCAGCCGCGGTATCCAGAGCAGGCATCAATGTAGGGTAAAAAAAGTTTATTAGCAGCGTTACCAGTAGTATGCTGGCAAAGGAATTCGAAGGAATATAACACAGAATGGAAACCAATGTCCCAATTGCCATCCCATTTAATAAAGTTTTACTGCTGAACTTCCTCGAAAAATATGGATACGCCATTAATGTGGAAATGCCCCGAACAACCAAACCTAAACTCATAATTAAACTGGCTTGTGAAATCGAAATTCCTTTTGTATGAATCATCCAACCCGTCCAATAGGGAAGGAAGACGCCCCAAGTTAAATAAAAAGTAAAAAACTGACTGCTCATCCAACGTTGTGTGTTCAATTTGTTTCACCTCATGATTTGCATGATATCATGTGGAACCGTACAATAATATGAGATATCTCATATTCTGAGGTGAATTATGGAAATTTATAATAATGAAAAAAGGAAACGATACTTGGAAGAACACTCCATTGCCCATTTATTTTCTTTTCCAATTGACGAGTTTGTAGAGGTGCGTGAATATAAACGAGATGAGTGGATTATTCAAGAGGGAATGCGACCGGATTTTTTATATTATGTCATTGAAGGCAAAGCGAAGATTTATTTAACGCATCTAAATGGGAAAGTTTCGTTAATTAACTTTATCAATGAGAACGAATATGTAGGAGAAATGGAATTATTAAACGATGTGTACTATACAAAAGGGATTCAAGCCACTACAAAGACGGTTTGCTTTGCCCTTCCTTTTCATCGCTTCCGCACACAGCTGCTAGAAGATGTGGTGTTCTTGCGTGAATTGACAAAGTTATTAAGTGCCAAAGCAACAAAAATGGCCGCAAAATATTCGCAAAGCCTCGCGTTCCCGCTTGAAAACCGGCTTGCCGAATTTATTTTGCAAACAGCTGATGAAAGAATATATAAGGAAAAACATGTTTCGGTATGTGACTTTTTAGGAGTTTCATACCGCCACCTGCTGCACGTGCTCGGGCAATTTTGCGAAAAAGGCTATTTAAAAAAGGAGGGGCGCCACTACCGCATTCAACAGCTGAGCGCCTTGGAAGAATTGGCAGGAATGTTGAGAGCAGAATGAAGCATGGGGACGGTTCTTGTGCATCAAATGAAGAACCGTCCCCCCAAAAACCATTAATGTGCTACCGCTTTGGTAGGATTATTTTTTTGCTGGTCTAATTGTCTTACCGACTCTTTGCTTGTATCGACTCGTTTAACGAATAAGGCTAGAATTAGGGCGACAATATTTATGCCAAGTGCTACATAGAATGAATATTGAATGCCTGCTAATAGAGCTTTCTGTGTTAATAGCGCTTTTGAAGCAGCGGTAAAGGTTGTTGGATCTACGCCAGCCACTAGGCTTTGAGCTTCTGTTTTAGTAACGGAATTCATAATGGTAACAAGAACCGCTGTACCAATTGAACCTGACACCTGCTGTGCGGTGTTATTTACAGCTGTACCGTGCGGATTCAAGCGCGTTGGCAATTGGTTAAGTCCGTTTGTCATAATTGGCATCATTACCATTGACATCCCAAACATACGGAGAGTGTAAACAAGTATTATATAGGCGTGGCTTGAGTCTATTTGCAGGTTTGCCAGCATATAAGTTGAAATGGCTGTAACGACAAGTCCTGTTACACCAAGAATGCGAGGACCAAATTTATCGAATAATTTCCCTGTTATCGGCGACATTATCCCCATCACAATCGCACCAGGGAGCATCATTAATCCTGAATCAAGCGGGGAAATGCCACGGACATTTTGTACATATGCCGGTGTTAAAATCATCCCGGAGAACATCGCTACTGCATTGACAATCGCGATAACTGAGCCAAGTGCAAACATGGGATATTTGTAGACACGTAAATCCAGTAATGGTTCAGCCATTTTTAATTGACGGACGATAAAGGCAATTAAGGCAATAGCGCCAACGATTAAAGTGGTTAAGACGATTGTATCTGTCCAGCCGTCTGAGCTTGCAGAACTGAAACCATATAACAAACCGCCAAAGCCGATAGAAGATAATACAACTGAGAAATAATCCAGTTTGGCATTTTTATTTTGTTCCATTACATTCTCAAGCTTCCAAATGGCTAATACTAAACTAATGACAGCTAAGGGCAAAATCATTTCGAACAGTAAACGCCAGTCATAATTTTCTACAATATAACCAGATAAAGTCGGCCCAATTGCAGGAGCTGTAATCATAACTAATCCGAATACTCCCATTGCTGTTCCGCGTTTTTCCCGTGGGAAGCTGATTAGCATCACATTCATTAATAATGGCCCCATTACGGAAGAACCTGCTGCTTGAACCAATCGCCCGGTAAGTAATACACTAAAGTTTGGAGCATAGGCTGCTAATGCAGTACCTAGTGTGAAAATGGCGAGAGATGTTATAAATAAACGACGATTCGAAAAGCGTGTTAACAAAAATGCTGAGGCAGGAATTAAAACGCCGCTAACTAGCATATATCCTGTTGCAAGCCACTGGATAGTGGAATAATCTTTAATATTTAAATCTGTCATCATTGATGGCAGCGCTACATTTAAAAGTGAATTATTTAAAAAGGAAACAAATGCTCCGACAAATAAAATCGCAAGCATTAAATAGGGTGTTTTCTTTTGTTGTAATGTTGAATCCATATATGTTTTCTCCTTTTTATCCCTTTAAGGGAGTTCATTGGTGTTCTACTTTATATAACCCGCGTTTTAGCAAGTCAAGCTGGCTAATATAATTTTGAAAAGTTTCTTCATCCGATAAATCCTTAACAAACATTTGCACGAGGTTATGGAATGTGACTGCGTTTATTATTTTTATAACGTGATGCAGCTCTTGTTCATCCTTAATGCTTAAATTACTTATGTTAATTAAGTTAACCATATCTAAATATCGTTTTTTCTGATCCTCTTCATAAATGTTATTGGCCAAAGTATTTTGCATTTTATAGTTCATATTTAAAAAAGCATTTTTAAAAAGATTTTGGTGCTCCGGATTTCTAAGGTATTTGATCATTAATTGAAATGAGTCAATAAACGTATTAAATAAATCACCGTCATAAGTCTTTAGGGTTGAAACAAATCTCTCATAATTTATTTGTGAGAGCCGGCTTAACAAGTAATAAAACAGATCCTCTTTGTCCTCAAAATATTGGTAAAAGCTTCCTCTAGGTATTCCAGCATCTTTGATAATGTTGGCAATGGATGCTTCGTGTAATGGGACCCTAGAGAATTCTTTCCTGGCAGATTGAATTAAAGTGTCTTGTTTATCTTTAGGTAAATGAAAAAACGTTTGTTTAGGCATCAATATTCTCCTGTCTGAGGTATGACAATGTGTCACAATTCTTGATAAGAAGTATTATATGTGACACATTGTCATAAGTCAACACCAAAAATGACACTGTGTCATATTTATTTAGTAAATCGAAAAGCACAATTCAAACAATATTCTGAAAAAGGTGATAGAATGGAAAATGTGAAATAATTTACATCATTAATACATTGTTTAGGGGAGGTACTTTTAAAAAATGGAGCAATTGTCCAGAACAAAGACGGCCCTTGGCATTGCTTTTGTTGTTCTAATTTGGGGAACAATGTGGCCGGTCTACAAAGTGTCTCTCAATTATTCGCCGCCGATGCTTTTTGCCGGACTGCGTGGAGTGATTGGCGGGGTTTTTTTGGCGTTAATTTTAATCCCGCAATGGCGAAAAATTCAATGGAAAAAAACGTGGTCTATTTATCTTATTTCAACATTTTTTAATATCCTTATGTTCAACGGTATCCAGATGATTGGCTTGCAGTATCTTCCTTCCGGCTTATTTAGCGTTATTGTGTATCTGCAGCCCGTGCTTGTGGTTTTGCTAGCTTGGATGTGGCTGAAGGAATCCTTATCAGCAAAGAAGATTCTAGGGATGGTCATTGGATTTCTTGGCGTGGTCGTGGTAAGTCTTGAAGGGATGTCGGGAAAAATTTCTGCAATTGGAATTATTCTTGCACTCATTACCGGAATGGGCTGGGCCATCGGTACTGTCTATGTCAAAAAAACTAGTG
Source organism: Neobacillus sp. PVCKKU3 (assembly GCF_058323225.1). Classification (NCBI taxonomy): domain Bacteria; kingdom Bacillati; phylum Bacillota; class Bacilli; order Caryophanales; family Bacillaceae; genus Neobacillus; species Neobacillus sp. PVCKKU3. Next base: position 80,231 of record NZ_JBLVQN010000004.1, on the reverse strand, counting down.
CACTTGTGCATAACCTATGGCTTGTAGCCATCCAAAATATCATCGGTGGTTTGCTAATGTTTGGTTATGGAGCATACACCGAAAACCTGCACGCCATTCACTGGAACGCTTCATTTGTTTGGAGCCTGCTATATGCGGGTATCTTCGGTGTAACCTTAGCAACAGCTGCCTACTTGAAATTAATGAGTGCAGGTGAAGCCAGCAAGGTTGGTTCCTTCACGTTCCTTGTACCAATGATCAGCGTGGTCATCGGAACATTTATGTTAAACGAGCCGTTTACAGCTAGCTTATTTGGCGGCATGGTATTAATTCTGTTAAGCATTTACCTAATTAACCACAAAGTCTCACGTAAAACGGCTGCAGATATAGGAATGCAGCATGCAAACTAATGAAGGGAAGCGGTTCTGTAAAACCAAAGATCCTTTTTTTATTTGAAATATCGAAGGAGTTTTTTCAATTCAAAAGAAAGCCGCCATTATGGCGGCTTTTGACGTCAACTTGTCAAGCTATGGGGCTTTTAAAGGGTTTCCAGAATATAAATTTATCTATACTCCGTTTAATTTGCATCAGGTGATGCAGCAGAACCGTCCCCGTGTTTCATTCGGTAGCCCGCCAAGTATTGGAAAAATTCACTTAGGCAGCGGGTGGAATGCTGATACTCATTCATAAGACTTTCGCTAATCGTTATCATGTGGCTAGGCTTCGAATTAATTTCAAAGATCCAAATATGACCATTCTTATCAATACCGATATCAATGCCAACCTCTCCAATTAGTTGATTTAGGGAAGATTCCATTGCTGTGACCGCATAGATTGCTGCATCTTTCACTTGATTCGTTAATTCGATACTCCGCTCACGAAATACTTCTTTAAGAACGTCTCTTGAGGTATACTTTCCGGATTGTGTGGTTACTTGATTTTTATTCGTCAAAAAGGGAACCATTGCGGTTGGCTGCCATTTGTTATAACCGTCTTTATTAAGATGGATTCTAAAGTCAAAGGTTTGTTCGTCGACGCAAGCTAGATCGATACCTTGCTGCAAAAGATAGGTGGATAATAATCCATCCTTAAAGTGATGATCAGCGAGGTCGTCTAAACTCTTATAAACCCGAAACACTTCTTGTGAATCTTCACGGTATTGGCATAGAAAGCCTGTCCCATTTTGGTAACATACCTTGAAAATACCATATCCAAAACTTCCTGTTACTGGTTTAAGAAAAATTACTTGGTACCTGTTTAAAAAGTCCTGTATGTCTGAAACGGACGGGGCTAAACATGTATCAGGGATATGTTTCATAATCTCAGGATGGGAATTGAGTTGTTGGTAAACCATGTCTTTATTAAAAAAAGAAGAATTAAACATTTTAGCGCTAGTATAAAGATTGATATTCTTCTTGAAGACGCTAAAAATCTCATTTTGTTCATTTTCCCTCCCATAGATTCGGTTGTAGACCACGTTAGGGAAAGGAACTTGGCATTCCAGCCATTTTTTTGAACCATCTGTTGTCGTCTCGAGAAATGTACCTGTGACGTTTTTTTTCGACCAATTGATTACCTGAGGAGTAAAGAGAAAAATGGATATTGGTTCATTCTTCAGCGTCGACAGTAGATATTCAAAAAATTGAATGTGAGAGCTATCTGCCATTAATATTCCTACTAATGAGCCTATCCGCAGTGTGCCATTATCAAAATGAGCCCTTAACTGGCAGGGGAAAGGGATCATTAACTCTTTTATTAATATTGAGGACAAATAAATTTCTGATTCGTTGCCGTCAATAGGGATAACTTTTGCTACGATAATCCGATGACCAAACTGAATATAATAATTACGCCTGTTTAAACCAAATTCCTTCCACAACTTCCGAGAGATTAATAGTTCCCTGTTTGGGTTCTCCTCAAGAAAATGAATATGAACAATATTATTCTGTGACACTTCATCACCTTTTCAAATTGTTTTATAGTAGTATATTATGTTTGGAATAATTTCGCATGGGGTTGTACCAAAAATAGGTGTGGTTTTTGGGGTGATTTCTATTTTCGTATAACAATTTTATTTCTTTTTTCATAACCTGTTAATTGAAAGCTCCATTTTTGAAAAGGAGTTTTATACATTAATCCTCATGTGAAAAGCGGGTGATTGAAAGTGGATAATATTGGTATAGAAAAACCGATTATAGCCATTACAGGAAGTTCAGGGAAAACAACTACTAAAGAAATGGTGTCATCTATTATACAGAGGCGCTGGAAGGTTTTTAAGTCATATGAAAATGGCAATGACGTTTGGTTTACATCTCAGTATGTGAAGCAAATTGATCCTACTTATGAGGCGCTGGTTTTAGAATACGGGATGACACATGCTGGGAATATTACGGAGCATTGCAAACTTATTCAACCCAATATCGGAATCATCACCAATGTCGGAATAGCCCATATTGGAAATTTTGAGGACCAGGAATTTGGTGTAATAGCCGCGAAGTCAGAATTGATTAAAGGAATGAAATCAGATGGGATTTTATTTTTAAACGAGGACGATCTGAATTCAAAATTGTTGGATAAAGGGGATTTTCGGGGCGAAATTCTTTCTATAGGCATTCAAAACAAAGCCAACTATCAGGCGAGGGAAATTTATTACACTGAGAATGGAATGAATTTTCGGGTTGAAATGGATGGTATGGACTGCCCATTTTATATTCCGATTTTCGGTAAACATAATGTGTATAATGCTTTATTTGCTATAGCAGTTTCCCATCGATTAGGATTGTCCATAAATGATATACGTCTTGGATTAGAAAACTTTTATCAAACGTTTGGCCGCTTAACAATCTATCATTTAAAAAATGAAATAACCATCATTAATGATACTTTTAATGCAAAACCTGATGCTATGAAAGAAGCCATTAATGTCTTATCCAATATTGGTAAGGATACAAAAATTGCTATTTTGGGCTGCATGTTTGACTTAGGCATTCATGAAGAACAAGCCTATAGAGATATAGGAAGTTATGCAGCTAGCTGTAAAATTGATTACCTTTATACGGTAGGGGAAGGAACAAAAATAATAGGAGAGGCTGCAAATCAATCCGGTATAGCCGATGAAAATGTGAAACATTTTCATTCTATCGATGAATTGCATCAAACGCTTGTTGCCCAAATAAAAGAAAAAACAACTGTTCTGATTAAAGGGTATTTTGGAATGGAGAATGCCCTGAGAGTAAAAATGATTGAAACAGCTATGTTTTTAAGAGACTATTTTAAATAATTCAAAAGAAAAAGCATGGAATCAGATCCATGCTATTTCTCTTTACCAGGAGAATATCCCTCAATTCTTACTTGTTTCTTTCCATCACGGCAAAGTAGTTATTTTCACTGTCTGCAAAATTAAACACCTTACCATTAGGCATATTAACAATTTCTCCAACTGTAACGTTTTTGTTTGATAAGTCGCTATGTAATTGTTCAAGATTTTTTGTGAAAAACATTAAAGAGGGAGTGCCAAGATTTAACTCAGGTGCCATTTTAGATACGAATTCTTTATTGTGCAGAATGATGCTTGTCTCAGTCTGATTGGTCGGGGCGACTTCAATCCAACGCATGCCTTGACCGTTATCTTCCTCTGAAATAACCGTAAATCCAACCTTTTCTGTCCAAAATTTTACGGCTTCATCCTGATTGTTAACATAAACCATAACTTGACCTAAAATATTAATCATAAATTCACTCCTATCAATTTGATTTTATTATACCAAATTTTGACACGAAGGAGAGGGGGGAACTTTTTTAAATTCTTAATGAGCTTGTTCCAACTGATGCATTCTTTCCAATATTCTCCGTTTTCGATACAGCATAATCCCAGTTTCCGCAACATCCCCAATAAGTGATTTATTAACAAATGCCCCAAAAATAATCCCGGCAATCGGAATCATTTGAAACAGCTTTTTCCAGCCAAAGTTGTCCCGATAGGTCATAACAACCTCACGCCAGCCCTGCAATTGCGAAAAAATTTGGGCGTTCTGCTTCTTCTCCTCAAATGCCGCGAGATCATCTAGAATGGCTTTTTTCCCAACAATATCAGAGGAAGCAAACTGCAAGCATTTCACAATGAAGATTCGCTCCGATTTCTCCCTTGGGTCATATCCATAGCACAAAGCGACTTCCTGTAGTACCTTTAGGGACATACCGATTAGTAAGGGAATATCGATAGCAAGTGTAAATATTCCGCCAATCCCGGTTGTGGCACCTTGAACAGTAGCCAGATTGGTTCGCGAATTTCGAATTTGTTCGGCTACTGCATCCATTTTGCTGATTGGCATCTCTTGTACTTGATTAAAACTTACCACTTCACGGTCAAACTTTTTTAAAATACCATCCTCATTAATCAAGTATTGTCCGCCCGTTTGTATGTAGCCTCCCAATTCATCAATGGCTGTGCCAAGCTTTTCCTGAATTGATTTAGGGGTAAGTTTATCAAGCAAAACAAACGGCAGGCGGCCGATTTTCTCCCAAAACCATAGGCCCTTTTGATCTTTTTCCCATTTTTCAATCTTCCGTAATTCACTTTTTAAAAAATCAGCTGAGTCCATTGCTGTCAAAATAAATCAACTCCAAATCGATTAATTTCTTAAATGTTTTACGTTTCAACTATAAGAGTAGTTTCAACCAATTTGTCCAAAAACATTTGTTTAAAAACCATCACGTTGACTGTATAGTTCAAAATGTGGTATAGTAAATATAAAATTGGAAGGGGTGAGTAAGTTGGGAAGTTGTATCGAATTGGTGAACTAGCAGCAGTTATGAACCTCTCCAAACGAACAATCGATTACTATACCCAAATAGGCTTACTGAACCCTGTGCGGGCAAATTCAAATTATCGATTGTACGGAGAAGAGAGCGTTCAAGTCTTAAACTTAGTGGAGCATTACAAAAATTTGAATATGCCGCTTGAAGAAATCAAGTCCTTCATTGAACTGATGAAAGCGGACTGCGGCATTGACAAAGAAAAAGTGGAAAAACACGTGGATCAGATTGCCAACATTATGCAGCATCTGAAAGAGGAAATAAAAATCATCGAACCGTTTCTGCAAAAATTAAACGAACACGAAAAAGAAATGGTTGTCAATAGGCTGTCACCCCAGGGTGTCACGTTGGCGCAAACCTTATTATTATTATTAAACTAATTTTTTTAAAAAAACAGGAGGTGTATTCCTAGCTTACCTTTCGTAAGCAGGGATTCTATTGACCATTATTAATTTATTTGTAATTGCTATTTTAATAGCATTTACTGCATTTTTCGTAGCTTACGAATTTGCTATTGTGAAAGTCCGCAGCACGCGGATTGACCAGCTTGTGGCCGAGGGAAATAAAAGTGCCATTGCCGCAAGAAAAATTATTTCAAATCTAGATGAATATTTATCTGCATGTCAATTAGGGATAACCGTTACAGCCTTAGGGTTAGGTTGGTTAGGTGAACCGACAGTGGAACATATTTTACATCCGCTGTTCGTAAGCTTGAGTCTGCCTGAATCAGTGACAACTATTGCTTCATTTGTAATTGCCTTTACATTGGTCACGTTTATCCACGTGGTTGTCGGGGAGCTGGCACCGAAAACATTAGCCATTCAAAAAGCTGAGAAAGTTACATTAATATTGGCAAGGCCGATGATTCTTTTCTATAGAATTGCCTATCCGTTTGTAAAAGCGTTAAACGGCTCGGCACGATTTATAACAGGACTCTTTGGATTGAAGCTTTCCTCGGAACATGAGCAGGCACACTCCGAAGAAGAACTGCAAATCATCATTTCTGAAAGCTTTAAAAGCGGGGAAATTAATCAATCGGAATATCATTATGTTAACAACATTTTTGAATTTAATAATCGGATTGCCAAAGAAATCATGGTACCAAGGACCGAAATTGCAGCATTTGACAAATCGCAAACTGTAGCCGAATGTCTCGAAATTATGAAGAATGAGAATTACACGAGATACCCGGTGATCGATGGGGAGAAAGACAACATCGTCGGTATGGTGAATATGAAGGAAGTCTTAACGGACTTTATTTCTGGTAATCAGTTGGACATAACGATTGACCAATATGTTCGTCCTGCCATTCAGGTGTTTGAATCCATTGATATTGACAAGCTTTTGGTGAAAATGCAAAAAGAACGGATTCATATGGCGATATTAATGGACGAATATGGCGGTACAGCAGGATTGGTGACTGTTGAGGACATTTTGGAAGAAATCGTCGGTGAAATCCGCGACGAATTTGACGCTGACGAAATGCCTGAAATCAATCACATCAACGAAACCAAAACCATCGTGGATGGTAAAGTGCTGATTGAAGAAGTTAACGATTTATTCGGACTCGACCTCGATGATTCAGAAATGGATACCATCGGAGGCTGGATTCTATCCGAAAAAATTGACGTTAGCGAAGGGGACAAAATACAATACGGAGACTTTGCATTTAAAGTCCTCGAAGTCGACGGCTACCATATTAAAACGTTGGAAATTGAAAAATTAGAACCGCAGGCTACGCCTGCATAATATATAGGGATTCCCATCGGTGTCTGAAAGGCACAAGGGAATCCTTTTTTTGGTTTAATTGGCGTTTTTTTTAGCAATTTTGGATACGATAAAAGAACTGAAATAATTTGGGTGAGGTGAAAAGACTCTTGTATAAAAAGAGGCATATGGTGTTTAACCTTTCTATCATTATCGTTCCATGGCTAACCTTGCTGTTTTTTGGGAAGCAAAGTTTAAAACGTTTTTCTTGGGCCGGGATTTTTATTGTTATTTTTGAAATCATCAATCATCTGTATGGACACAAGCGGAAATGGTGGTGGTTTTACCAAAAGCCAAAATCATTCATAAGGGACGAACTTCCCTTTAGTGTAGGACCTTATATGCCTCTGTCTTTGTGGCTATTAAAGTATTCGTATGGAAACTTTAAAAAGTTTATCCTCCTTAATGCAATTGCGGACGGACTGTTTGCTTTTTTATTCATTGACGTATTGAAAAAGTTGAAAATCATCCGTCTAAACCATATAAATCATTTACAATTTTTTATTTATCTGCACTACAAAGCTTACCTATTGTATGGAGTACAGTATTTAATCGAGAAAATAAAAAGATATCCCAAACCCGAATACTGAGCTTTTTGAGTATTTAAATCGTAAACGCTTGAGGAAAACCTAAAGCGTTATTAGATGCCCGTTACAGGCGAGCGAGCTACCCCTGTATAAACGGGCGGTTCTTCAAATGCCCCGAGTGCTCCTTCATGTACATATAGAACAATTCATAGTGGACCCATCTAATCGGGAATTTGAAGGCAAGTTCATTTTTCTTATTGTAGACGAGCACGTTTTTCTTGTCATACTCAACCTTTTTGATTTCCTGAATGCCAATGCTTTGTTGCTTGGCACCATCCTGTTTTACCAGCTGCTGGCCGATAATCAATACTTTTCTCTTTTTATTCTTATAGAATTCCAAATAACACAGCGCGCCGCCAACCACGGTGAAGAGAATCGAAATAAGAAGGGAGTTTTCCGCAAATCCGGATAATATCTCGCGTATCCAATGCACAATTGCCAAGGCGATAAAGAACCATGCACCTCTGCTAAGCTTAGGAGAACTTTGGAAGTATACACTATTATCATAATTCTGCTTTTCTTCGGCCCGTTCCTTGAAAAAGTCTTGCTTGTGCTTTTCGATCGGGGCTGAATCAAATTCCACATAATCCGTATAGGAATCGTTCCAAAGGACGGCGGTATCTTCCCCATCTTCAAGGGCATACGCACCTACCCAACCCACATACACACGGTCATGCTCCTTAAAGCTTATTAAATAGTACCGCACCGGCTGGCCATAGTAATTTTCCATCTCCATTTTATCTTGAACCTGGATGTCGTCCGGATAATGGACAATCCCATTGTCTTCCTCCGGCAATTTGATAATGGTGGTAAAAAGCCGGGTCTTGGCCAAATGAGGCTGCTTGCCCTCATGAATAGGGTACAGTTGCTCCTTATTCCGATCCTTCAATTCCCAGTAGACCATTTCTGCCGTCTCGATATGTGTAGCGCAATCCTTTAAGATGCTGTCATCGTAAGGAAGGTTTTTAACAATGCATAAAAGTAGCGCTTCTGTTTTCAAAAATGGGTCACGGAATTTTAAAGCCTGTTGAAGTTCTATTTCCACCTCAGGAGTAAAATAATATTCCATCAAATTTAAGAACAGCCTCATACGATTTCGAACAATGAAATAACTATCCTTCCAGGCAGTATACACATATTTTGTGGTATAATCCGGATCAAATTTTAAATATTCCTGTTTTTCTGTCACGTAGTCTTCTAACAAAATGGGCAGAACTACTTCTTTTTGATATCCCTTTTCATAACCAGAGGCATTCAACGACAGCAGCATGTCATAGGTTGAAAATTTAAAACGCTGGGATTCAAGCATGTCCAGCGAGGCATCAAGAATCCCTTTTAGCAATGTGGGATAGGGCGCCAATTGCCGGTAAGGGATAATAAAATCATTTGTCTTGATTAATTGGACAATTTTTTCTTCCAAAAAAGAAAAAATCTCTTCGTCTTCCGTTAGTATTAAGAAGTCAATTGCCCGTTCTTTCGCCTGAATGTCAAAACTATCAAAATGCCTGATAAGTCCCTCGGCAACTTCCGGTCTGGAAAAATCACAAACGAAATCGATGAGGAAATAGGAAGGGTTATCCCAATGGTCGACGCGCTCGGGAAATTTGGATGCCGCCGTTTTGATCATATTTTTCAAAAGATCAATCTGTACCTCTAGCCCTTCCTGCTGTTTATATTCAAATAGCTGCCCAAGGGCTTCATAGCGTTTCTGCGGATTTTGGCTTTTCACTTGTCTCAGAATATTGCGCAGCTTGAATTCGTACAAATTCCTCACCAGCCCTATAATCTAGTAAAATTTTACTCTTTCATTCATTTTATTCCATTTCTATACATACGGCAATTGTAAAAATGAAGGATAAATGGCAGGTGTTATTTTCTATAAGAAACTATTGACAGTTTTTTGATTTTTGGGATTATAGTATTAGAATTATATAGAAATTTTTCAGGGGGAGTCTATGTCTAAACCGAATTATGACCTTTTTCAGCCTTCGCTAAACGATGGCTGGAACCAAACTAAATCGTATGATATCAACCGCTTTTTTCTCGTTGCCTTTTTAGGCGGCCCAATTCCCATGATGGTGCTTGGCATTAGGAACGCCAAGTGGCTGAATGTACCCAAGGCAAAAACTAATATGCTGCTGGTCGCTAGTATTCTTGTTCTGATTGCACAAGGTGTTATTTTTTACATGTATGCCGATGGCGCTTTTACTGAAGGAAACAGAATGCCTCGTTATTCTATGCAAATTCTTTCTATTCTTTTGTTTCTACTATACAAATATATGTTGAACAAGCCATTTCAGCAGCATTTAGTTACAAATGGCGAAATTAAGCCTTTATTTAAGCAGGCGCTTCTCTGGATTATTCTTGGCTGCATCATTCAGTTGGCTATCATGGTTACGGCCTTTATCCTGACTGGTAGGGTGGAGTGATGATCTATGACAATTCAGATAAAAGAAAATGATGCTGCTGTCATCGAGCATTATTTTCATTTAGGAAGGTATGAAGCGGCGGCTCCAATCATAGAAAACCAGCTAAGACAAGACCCTAAAAACGCCACTGCTCTGTTTCAAATGGCAGTGGTAGAGATGTCTCGTGAAGACTTTGAAGAAGCTAGGAAACTCTGTCGTGAAGCAATGCAATTTGGGTATAGCGAAGTAATCGGATACCACTTCATCGGATCGACCTATCAGCATGTAGGGATGTATAAAGATGCAGAAGAAGCCTTTTTGGCTGCGCTTAAAATTGATCCGCTTAATGGTGAGTTGATTGTTTCCTACGGTTATTTGATGCTTCAAGCAGGCCATGATAAAAAAGCACATGCTCTCCTGGAACAAGCCAGGGAATTGGAACCTTTCAGTGATAGAGTGAATCAGCTTATCTTACAATTTTATTTTGCAAAAGCGGATTCTAAAAAGCAGCAAGAATACATCCGGAATGTACTTGAGACTTCAACAGATGAGGTTCAAAACCTGACCAACATTGCCATGTACCATGCCTTAAAAGGAGAAGTCAAGGAGGCGAAAGAATGTTATCGGCAAGCATTTCTGCTGAATCCTGCTGACCAAAATATTCTAGCTTTGCTTGGGGAATATGACTCATTAACTCACCCTTTATTTGCTCCCCAGCGTTTTGTTGATAAAATTGGCGGGCCGGCTGTGGTCTGGATTACCTTTATGGTGATTGCGTTATTGTTAAATTGGATGGAGCTTTACATCCCGCTAATCATCATTGCTATAATCTATGTTCTGTATGCCATTTATTCGTGGACTGCACTTTTATTATATAAATGGTTTGTGAAAGGTAGGCTTTAGATGAATAAAATAGAGATTTACCAGTCGATTTTGGAAAGGGACGCGGACAATTGTCAGGTCTGGTATTTGCTCGGGGAGGAATATTTAAAAAGCAGTCAGCTTTCGGAAGCGCTGCACTCTTTTTCATTCGCTGTAAAGAGTGATGATCCGACCCTTACAGAGATGGTTCTTTCTGCTCTAAGAGATTTTGAGAATCCTAGTTTAGTCACAATTGAAACGGTTAAACCAAGAGTCATGCCTGCAGATATAGATAACGAAGTGCTCACTCCTTTTCATTCACAAGAAAATAATAAAGGCTTTAAAGTCATTGAGGGAATAAAACAGAGCAATGTCATTTCTATTGAGAATCGAATTCCAAAAAGAGTAACATTTGATGAAGTTGGCGGTCTTGGCGATTTAAAGAAAACCATCGAGATGAAAATTATCAAACCGTTCATGAATCCTGGTCTTTTTGCGAAATTTCGTAAGAAGGCTGGCGGAGGTATTTTGTTGTATGGACCGCCGGGATGCGGAAAGACGTTTATTGCCAAAGCAACAGCCGGGGAATGTCGGGCAAATTTTTATCCGATCCACATCTCAGAAATTCTCGATCCATTTGTTGGAGTAAGTGAGCAGAATTTGCATAATGCCTTCGAAACGGCACGAGGGAATGCTCCTGCTGTGTTGTTCTTCGATGAATTGGATGCGCTTGGCTTCAGCCGTTCAAAATCCCGTTCCGATGTGATGCGTCCACTAGTGGATACGATGCTGAATGAGCTCCAGAGTGTTGAATCGACGAATGATAAATTACTCATTATCGGGGCTACCAATATGCCGTGGGACGTGGATGATGCGTTTAAGCGCCCAGGCAGATTTGACAAGCTCGTCTTTGTTCCTCCACCGGACAAGGATGCCAGAAAGATCATTTTTGAATTAAAACTTCGCGGCAGGCCGGTTGAAAATGGGATGGTTTATGACGTCCTTGCAGATCAAACCCCGCTCTATTCAGGTGCGGATATTGAGAATGTTGTCGAGATGGCGGCAGAAAATGTGTTATCGGAGATTATGGATGGCGGCAGCGAACGTCTAATTACAATGGAAGATTTACTCGATGCCATCAAGGTCACGAAGCCGACAACGATTGAGTGGTTAACAACAATTAAAAATTACATCAAGTACGCAAACCAAGGCGGCATTTACAGTGATGCTGCAGCTTTTATTAAGGAGAATTTATAGATTACGTGCATTGATATACACAATAAAGCTTTGGAATAGCCCAAGCTTTATTGTGTTTTTAAATGAATTCAAATAGGTATAAAATGGATATTGAATAATGAATTTTAAAGGAGCTATGATATGAGCATCCTCACATCCTTTTTCAATATTTTGCTGATAAGTTTGCTTGAACTAGCGTATCTTTTCGGTGTCATCATCCTGGTAGGCTTGATTTTAGGCGTGCTTGAACGTTATTCTAATTCATTTTTATATCGGGCATTTGGAGCAAAAGGGGTGCTTGCTACGGCGTGGATTGGTGTTCCTATTCATGAAATTGGGCATCTGCTGCAGTGCTTTTTATGGGGGCATAAGGTGACACAGGTGAAGCTGCTTCAGCTTAATAGCCCTGATGGCACGCTTGGTTTCGTGCGCCACCAATATAACCCGAACAGTATGTATCAGCAGGCGGGGAATTTTTTTATAGGGTTGGGGCCAATTTTTAGCGGCATTGGGTCGTTGCTATTAGGAATGTATTTGCTAGTTCCACAATCTTTTGCAACACTTGATTCTTTTATTGCACAGCATATCACCTTTGAAAAAGTTGATTTGCCATTACTATTGACCGTATGGGAAGTCGTAGTCGTTTTTAGTAAGAATTTATTTACCTTAGAAAATTTGCTGAACCCGTTATTTTGGGTTTATTTTGTGCTGGCCATTTGTATTTCTTCGCATATAGCTTTAAGCTGGGCAGACATTAAAGGCTCCGCCAGAGGACTTGGGATGATATTTTTCCTTCTTGTCCTATGGAATCTGACGGCCGGAATCTTTGGTTTTGATACGTACCGGGCTGTTACTAAGCTGGCGGAGTATAATGCCTATGTGCTTGCTTTTTCCAGCATTGCCTTAACTTTTTCTCTTTTAACATGGGTAATTAGCTATCTGCTTTACCAAGTGAATATACGGTTGGCCAATCGATGAAAATAGCTGTGACGTTGTTGTTTTTTAACTGCTATGCTTTAATCCTTTAATGGAAGATAATTTTAATTTTCTGTTGGTTATCATCCCTAAACGAATCGATATTCCAATTGAAACAATGGCAAGAATCGCAATCATGTAGACAACCCCGTGCCATCCGAATTGGCTGTACATTGTTCCACTTGCTGTTCCTCCAATGCTCGAACCAGCATAATAGAAAAATAAGTATAATGATGCGGCTTGTGCCTTATCATGAGTTGCGGCCTTGCTTACCCAGCCGCTGGCAATCGAATGGCCGGCGAAAAAGCCGTAGGTAAAGATGGTGATTCCCAAGATTTTGATCCATAAATGGGTATTTAGCGTGATGCAGGCACCAATTAATAAGATGACCAAAGACAGCTGTAAAATTTTCTTTTTTCCATGATGGTCGGCCAGCATACCCATCCAAGTGGAGCTAAAGGTTCCTACTAAATACACGATGAAAATAAATCCAACCAGCGTTTGACTTAATGAATAAGGAGGCTTAATGAGCTCAAAGCCAATATAGTTGTATAAAGAGACAAAGCTGCCCATTAATAAAAATCCAATGATAAATTGATAAATGAGACCCGGTTCTTTAAATTGGCTGAACTATGAAGTTGCCAGTTTTTTAATGGCTAATTTTTGCGGTGTGAAATGTGTAGATTTAGGCAAAATCAGCCAGAAAACAAAGCTTGCCAGTAAACTAATAATGCCAACGCCAATTAAGGCGACATGCCAGCTGAAATAATCGGTTAAAATGCCGCTGATAATCCTTCCTGCCATTCCGCCAATGGAATTCCCGCTGATATATAACCCCATTGCCATTCCTAAGCTTTTGCCTTCGATTTCCTCGCCTAAATAGGCCATCGCTACTGCCGGCAGGCCAGCAAGCGCAATGCCTTGCAAGATCCGACTTAAAATCAGTAAATGAAAATTTGGTGTAAAAGCGGTTAAAATGGATAGGATGGACGAGGTAAATAATGCAATCGTCATGATGGATTTACGTCCAAATACCTCCGATAAAGAACCGGCTATTAAAAGACTGAGAGATAAGGCAATCGTAGTGGAAGACAAGCTTAAACTGGAAACCGCCGGAGAAATATGAAATTCCTGTGCAAAATCTGGCAGGAGGGGCTGTGTTCCCCAAAGAATGGCAAAGGTACTAAAACCGCCTGCAAATAATGCTAGGTTTACCATTTTAAAGGTGCGTGTCCCACGTTGAATGTAACTCATTTTTTGAAGGCTCCTTTATTTTGTTTTAACTAGATGCTAGCATTACATCTGAGTCCCTCTTATAGTTAGATATTATTATCATACTCTTCTTTTTACATAAATTCTAATTGTTGATATGCATGAAATTGGTGAACGGAGGTATGGTGGAATTATCATCTAAAGGTCAAAATAAGAAGGCGTGGCCAATCACGAACCATGCCTTTTTATTTTAGTCTCAAATTCCAAATTGTTCTTTGGCAATCAATTTGAACTGCTCTGGGTCAATATCCTTTTTGACCATTTTTCCATCCGTCCACTCGGTTAACGAAGTGTCAGTAAGGATTAAGTTACCCCTGTCGGTGAACCTGGTGATTAATGGCTTTTTATTAAAAGAGGATTCGGGGTGCTCGATGATGATTTTCTGCACCTCATTTAAATCAGATTCACCTACGGATTTCCTGGTGTCAAAAGCATAGCCCATCTTCCAATCTTGGTCTTTATGCTTTAGTTTCATATGCAAAATGTAATTTCCATGCTCTGTGTTGGCTTGCTCGATGCGGAATTCTCCATTTTGCGATGTTACGATTTCCCCGCTTAATGGGACGGGCTTCAATGGCAGGTTCCCCCCGAAACCTGTGTCGATGAGGTATCGGTACTCGTTGTGGGTGATGACAATCGCCACATGAGTTCTTCCGGTAGAACTCCATTCCTTGGCAATATGATTGTATACTACACCCCGAACCAAGGATATATTAAAATTATTTTCAATTAAAAAATAGTAGAGAATGGTGTTAAGGTCATAACAAAGTCCGCCTTCATTTTTTAATAGGATTCTGTTTTTTAGATTTTCTTTTGAAATTTCGGCAGTTTTATTAGCGATGATGCACAAATTTTCAAAGGGAATGGATTTTGCTGTTTTTTCAAGGATGGTGTCTATTTTTTCAAAGGTAACAGTTTCGTCTTGCGGGTACCCAATTCTTTTGCGGAATAATAGATTTAATTCACCCATTCGTAAATCCTCCTAAAATTTATAATCAATTAAAAATGCGGGAAATGCATTATGTAAAAATTACCCAAAATATATTATAGTTAAGTTGAAACCAAATTGAAAGAAGGTACATACAAGATGGATTACGTTAAGCTTGGTAATACAGGGTTAGATGTTTCCCGGTTATGTCTTGGCTGCATGAGTTTCGGTGTTCCTGAGCGAGGAACTCACCAGTGGGTGCTTAACGAAGAACTAAGCCGCCCGATTATTAAAAAGGCACTTGATGATGGCATCAACTTTTTTGACACGGCAAACGCCTATTCAGACGGAACAAGTGAGGAAATTGTCGGCCGCGCCCTGAAGGAGTTTGCAAACCGGGATGAGATTGTCATTGCAACCAAAGTGTACATGCGCATGCATAAAGGCCCGAATGGTGGAGGGCTCTCCAGAAAAGCTATTATGGCGGAAATCGATAACAGCCTAAAGCGCCTAGGGACTGATTATGTCGACCTGTATCAGATACACCGCTGGGACTACAAGACGCCTATTGAAGAGACAATGGAAGCGCTGCATGATGTGGTGAAGGCCGGTAAGGCCAGATATATAGGCGCTTCATCTATGTATGCGTGGCAATTTATGAAAGCACAAAATATTGCTAAGCGCAACGGATGGACGAAGTTCGTTTCCATGCAGAACCACTTAAACCTTCTTTATCGTGAAGAAGAACGCGAAATGCTGCCGCTCTGCCGGGAAGAGAAAATCGGTGTAATTCCTTGGAGTCCGCTGGCAAGAGGGAAGCTGACCCGCGATTGGGTAGAAACGACTTCCCGATCCCAGACAGATGAATTTGGAAAAACACTTTACACATCTGCAATTGAGGCGGACCGTAAAATCGTCGAACGTGTAGCGGAATTAGCCGCAAAACGGGAGGTTCCCCGTGCACAAATTGCACTTGCGTGGGTGCTGCAAAAAGCGCCTGTTACAGCACCTATTATTGGGGTCACGAAAATGCCTCATCTTGAAGATGCAGTTGCAGCAATCTCGATTAAACTCACCCCGGAAGAAGTGGCCTATTTGGAAGAACCTTATGTCCCTCATCCGGTTCGCGGCTTCTAATAGTAACTCATAATATTATAACTACCTTCTGTTAAATAAACAGACTACGATTTTTTACATCGTAGTCTGTTTTCACTCTTATTAGACATCTCAATTTTTATGTGTTTCATGGTCATAACGTTCGACATTTTGTTCAACCGTGTCCCACCCAAATTCCTCGTTAATGTCTTTCACTAGCTCGTTTAAAAATTCATCAGATATAATAGGATTTTTTTCGTTACGCATGAAAATCCTCCTTTTGACTATTTTATGGAATAATCGCTTGTCCCGTTACTTAACATAACCGTTTATCTATAAAAAAAATCATTTACAACAAGCGAACACGGGAGTATGATATTCACAGTTTCAATTTTCTAAATCGCTGAAACCGATAGGTGCGGGGGAACCATTGTTCTGGATTAGTAAATAATCCTAGGGGTGAATCCTTTCAGGCAGGGCTACTCAAAGGCCCGAACCCGACAGCTAACCTCGCAAGCGTTATATTGAGTAGGAAGGCGGAGCTTGTGATGCAAAAGAAATGATGTGTCTACAGGTCTATTCGTAATGACTTGGAGGCACTTTTTATTTTGCGAAAAATAGGGAAACTTACTTACAACTTATGAAATTTGGCGGTGACATGAATGTTTTCTTCTGTAAAAAGGTTCTTGATAGGGAGGCCTTTGAAATCACATGAACTAGGAGAACAAAAAATTAATAAAACAAAAGCATTGGCAATTCTTTCTTCGGATGCGTTGTCGTCAGTGGCTTATGGTCCTGAGCAGATTTTGATTGTCCTGGTGACAGTTGGAGCGACCGCATTCTGGTATTCCATTCCGATCGCCGTCGGCGTATTGATCCTGTTAACTGCACTTATCTTGTCTTATCGGCAAATCATCTTTGCTTATCCGCACGGCGGCGGAGCCTATGTGGTGTCGAAGAGTAATTTGGGAGTGAATTCCGGGCTGGTGGCCGGAGGCTCTCTGTTAGTGGATTATATTTTAACGGTTGCTGTCAGTGTATCCGCCGGAACTGATGCCATCACTTCAGCGTTTCCTAATTTGCATGGCGATAATGTGGGGATTGCGATTCTATTTGTTCTATTCATTACCCTTTTAAATTTAAGGGGAGTAACAGAGTCTGCGTCCATTTTAGCCTATCCTGTATACCTTTTTGTCCTAGCTTTGTTTATTTTAGTAGGTGTAGGTTTATATAAAATCATGACTGGCCAAATTTCGCCTGCCTTACATACTCCAATAGGGACGCCAGTGGCTGGGATCAGTTTGTTTATTTTATTAAGGGCATTTGCTTCCGGAAGCTCTGCCTTAACAGGTGTTGAAGCGATTTCGAATGCTATTCCAAACTTTAAAGATCCGGCACCCAAAAACGCCGCCAAAACTTTAATGGCAATGGGAATTCTGCTTGCGGCTCTATTTTCGGGAATTGTCTTTTTGGCTTATTATTACGGCATCGTGCCTAGAGCAGAGGTAACCGTTGTTTCACAAATAGCTGAACACACCTTTGGGCGGAATTTCATGTACTACTTTATACAGGGAACTACAGCCTTGATCTTGATTTTGGCCGCAAACACGGGGTATTCTGCGTTTCCACTATTGTCGGTCAATTTGGCAAAAGATAAATTCATCCCTAGAATGTTCCTGGTTAGAGGAGACCGATTAGGGTATTCGAATGGAATCATTATTCTTGGTGCGGCGTCTATGATCTTAATCCTTGCCTTTCAAGCGGAGACAGAGCATCTTATTCCGCTTTACGCCGTCGGGGTGTTTATACCGTTTACCTTGTCACAAACAGGTATGATGGTCAAATGGCTTCGCGAAAAACCAAATGGCTGGGGATTAAAGTTTGTTATTAATACCACCGGGGCCCTAATCAGTTTTACAGTAACACTCATCTTTTTCGTTACAAAATTTTCACGGGTTTGGCCAATATTAATCTTTTTGCCATTGATTATCCTTCTGTTCCACAGGATTAAAAAACATTATGAAGCAGTCGGGGACCAGCTTAGAATTTCCGATTGCGAGCCCGCTGTTCCGATTGAAGGGAATGTCATTGTCGTCCCTGTGGCGGGTATTACCCATGTGGTCGAAAATTCGATCAATTATGCAAAATCGCTGAAGCCTGATCAAATTATTGCTGTTTATGTCGCGTTTGAAAGAGAGGACGAGCATAAATTCGAAGAGAAATGGAAGAAATGGCACCCGGATATCCGCCTTGTGACGCTGCATTCTCATTACAGGAGTATCATTAATCCATTAACGAAGTTTGTTGATACTGTTGAACATAAAGCAAGCGAGGCCAATTTCCGTGTTACTGTCGTCATTCCGCAATTTATGCCGAAGCACAGTTGGGAAAACATTCTTCATAATCAATCCAGCCTGCTAATCCGATCCTTTTTACTGTATCGCAGAAACGTGATTGTCACGACAGTTCCATATCATTTAAAAAAGTAAATAGGACAAAAGGAAGGTGTAATCTGGCACCTTCCTTTTTTTGTGCATTCAAATGTTTTAGGTGCGAATGGTAGAGGTAGAGAAGTTCTTTATCATTTTTTGCAGATTTCTGTGGCCATCTCTTAACTTAATTGCTTCTTCTATAATCTTTTGGAAACCTTCCAAATCTCTGTCAGTAGCGTTTAAAAGGGACTTCGGCAAGCCTTCGACGATTTGTTGTAGGGTTAAATCCATGTATAAAACCACCTTTCAACTAATTTCGTTAGACAATGATTTTCGTCTTTTTAATTAAATTTTAGAAAAGACTGTTTTTTTCCTGCAGGCAACGTGAAAAACTTATCACCAAATATCGGCAGAATCATTCAAGATTGGCGACTATTATTGAACATCTCTAAAATAACGACAACAGATGCGCTTGTTCGCAACGGATGCCGATACAAACGGACTGCCGTTCAGTATAAAAATGAATAATTTTTTTATTTATATAAGATAATACTTATATGTATTTTTAAATGCTTTTACTATATGTCAATGGCAAATAGTAGAAATTCGTTGAAAATTTTAGCAGAAAAATATACAATATATTGGGGATAAAAGAAAAAATGCTTTTATCTCAATTTAGAGGATGGTTTTCTTTGGAAAGCAAACAGCTTCAAATGGAACTTTCAAGCTATATTGGCAGAGCACTCCGGGAAGCCTTTGGAAAGGGACCTGAATCTGTCTATGTTTCGGTCAATCATGCTTTTATAACAGTGTATTTGCGAAATTTTATTTCGCCGACTGAAAATGTTTTGTTGGAACAAAAGCATAAACAGCTGGTCCAAAGTACTAGGGATATTTTAATGGAAACTCTTATTCCGGAGTTTAAAGCATATATGAAAATTTTAACCGGAATGGAAATCAAAGAGTTTTATTATGACTGGGGTTTGCATAATAAAAGCGGGATGTTTATCTGTAAAGGGTCAGACCCGGTCAAAGTTGGTCATAATGAGGAATACAATGGAAAAAATTCTATTCATGAAGAAATCAAGGCTATCAGCATTCAGGCTGAAAAAGAGCCGGAGGAGATAGATTCCTACCTCATAAACAATCGAACATTGGTTGTGATTCGCAAGGGCATTCTTGTTCCAATTGAAAGAGAGTTAATCCGGTTAGGCCATTCTGAAACATTAAGGCTTGCAAAAAGGAATCTTGAAAAAAGATTATTACATAATAAAGGTAATTTCGAAGGCATTCTTCAAACAAAAGTGACAGACATTTTTGTGGATTGGGATTTTCAGTTAGATAAAAGTGCCATCGTACTAATCTTATCACCAACATCATAGGGCGGAAGTGAGTTAGACAATTATGTTGAGCTAGACACAAGCCAAGATGGGACATGATCCTATCTTGGCTTTTTTGTATAGGTATAAAGTAGGAAAGGAACTGATAGAGAAAGATGAACAGTCCTGTTGAAAATATTAAGAATGAAAAGAACCAGCTATTAAAAAAATACATAGGGGAACGTTTTGCTGATTACGAAATGCTGTTTGAACGCAGCCAAAATGCGCTTCTATTATTAGATACTGCAGGGAATATAGTGAGGGTTAACCCGACATTTGAGATGCTTTGTGGGTATACTGCTAAAGAAGTGCTAACCATGAAACTGCAGACTTTTTTTCCGCTTGATAGCTTAGACAACGTTTTCCATCATTTTCATAAGACATCATTGGGTCAGTTGGAAAACTTCGACTGCCAGTTGAACAACAAAAGCGGTGCCATCCATGATGTCAATATTACAAACATACCAATCAGTGTCGATAACCAAATCGTTGGGGTGATAGCTGTCATAAAAGATATTACTCTATTAAAACAAAAAAAGACAGAAGTTCGGAAAATAGAAGAGTTTCACCGCGTATTGACGGAAAATGTTCTTGATACAATCCTCTGTACTAACTTATTGGGGAAAATCATTTATATTTCTCCATCCTGCGAAACGATATCCGGTTATAAGGCCGAGGAATTAATTGGAAACAGTCTTACTACCATCATTCACGAGGAAGATTGGGAAAAGGCTTATGCCGATCGGAAATTATCCTATTTAGGTGCAGAAAGCATTCGCGGGAAGTATCGGATTCGTAGAAAAGATGGAACGCTGGTATGGGTGGAGGCACTCAGTAAACCGATTATTGACCCGGACACACAAACGATAGTCGAGGTTGTCTCAGTTATTAGGGACATTACTGAAAGAATTAAAGCAGAAGAAGAGTTGTGGAGCCGTAAAAAGGCATTCCGCGAATTAGTTGAACATTCCCCGGATGCTGTCCTCATTGTCCGGGATAAGAATATCATTTTTGTAAATGAGACAGGTATTGATTTACTTGGTGCTAACAATGCAGAAGAGATTCTTTCGAAAAACCTTCTTTATTTTATTCACCCTGATTACCATCAAGAGGTAAAGGAGTGCTTTCAAACCGTTTCTAATGGTAAAACGGTCGATTTTCGGGATTACAAAGTAATCCGCGGCGATGGGTCAGTTTTTGATGCTGAAATAAAAGGAATTCCAACATTTTTCAATAATCATTATGCCCAACATGTGATTATTCGGGATATTACTGAACGTAAAAAGACGCAGGAGCTTTTGCTTAACTCTGAAAAATTAACCATTGCTGGGCAATTGGCTGCAGGCATTGCCCACGAGGTCCGAAATCCACTGACAGCTATTAAAGGGTTTTTGCAGTTAATGGAAAGGAAAATGGAGGAACAAACCTATTTTGGAATCATCGAATCGGAAATAGATCGAATTGAATTAATCCTCAGTGAATTGCTAGTCCTAGCCAAACCGCAGGATGTTAAGTTCGAATCCGTCTATTTGCCAGCCTTGATTGAAGATATTAAAACATTAATCGATACCCAAGCAATTATGAATAATGTGAAGATTGAAGTGGTTAATACTGATGGACCAATCACAATCAATGGCGATATAAATCAGTTAAAGCAGGTCTTTATCAACTTTTTAAAAAATGCTATTGAAGCAATGCCGAATGGTGGCAGCTGCATTATTGAAATGAAAGCACTCGGTGAGAACAAGGTGAAGATTTTCTTTAAGGATACGGGTGACGGCATTCCGCCGCACATTTTGAAACGAATTGGCGAACCATTCTTTACGACCAAAGAAAATGGCACAGGGCTCGGAATTATGATTTCAAAACAAATCATTGAAAACCATCACGGCACCGTTCATTTTTGGAGTGACAAGAAGGGCACCATTATTGAGGTCATTCTTCCGTTACAATAACGATAAAAGTATCCCAAGTAAAAATACTTGGGATCTTTATATTTCAACAATCGGATATTTCGGGAGTGAAAATAATTTTAGTATATGATATTATGACAGTATTAAATTAAAATTTTTGGAAAAAAGTACAATTTAGGAGATGGAAAACGTGCTAATGTGGAAACGAAATTTATGGGTGCTTTGGGTTGGCGTGTTCTTTACATCAGCCAGTTTTTCCATGGTAATTCCTTTTTTACCGATATTTCTGTTGCAATTAGGGGTGCATGATCACGCTGAAATGTGGTCAGGTGTGCTCTTTAGTGCTGCTTTCTTTGCTGGTGCTTTCGCTTCACCGTTTTGGGGGCGTGTGGCCGATAAATATGGAAGAAAACCAATGATTATAAGGGCTGGTATTGCCCTTTTTGTTATTTATACGTTAATGGCATTTGTCACCAATCCATATCAAATCTTAGCATTAAGGATTTTACAGGGGTTACTCAGTGGGTTTATTCCAGGTGCAATTGCTTTGATTGGAACCAATACTCCGAATGAAAAAGTTGGGTATGCCTTGTCCATGATCTCCTCAGCATCGGCATCAGGGGGCATCCTTGGTCCACTATTAGGAGGGGGTATTGCACATCTTGTTGGTAACCGGCTTGCCTTTGCCAGTGGTGGAGTATTTGTATTCCTCGCCACGCTGCTGATTATTTTTTGGGTAAAAGAAGAAAATTTCAAGCCTAACAAAGAGCGCGGGGGCTCTGTTAGAAATGATTTTAAGACAGCGATGACCAACCGGCCGTTATTTCTTGTGCTCATTTTAACAGTTGTAACAAGTTGTTCCATTATGACAATCGAACCGGTGCTTCCTTTATATGTTGTAAAGTTGGGCGGGTCATCCGATAACGCTTCTTTAATTGCCGGTATCGTGTTTTCACTGCCAGGCATCGCTAGTGCTTTATTTGCCCCGTATTGGGGAAAATGGGCCGATAAAGTTGGTTTTCAGCGGGTGTTATTCATAGGCTTGATGGGCGGAGGCATCGGCATGTTAGCCCAGATACTGGTCTCGCAAATATGGGGATTTTCTATCATCCGCTTCATGTTTGGCGTCTTCTTCTGCGCGGTTTATCCAGCGTTAAACGGTTTGGTTGTAAAATCCACGCCAGATGAATTCCGAGGCCGCGCCTTTGGATTAAACCAAACCGCCAATCAGATTGGCGGCATGACAGGCCCGATGATTGGTGGCTTCTTAGGCGGAATATTACCGGTTCAAAGTGTGTTCCTGGTAACCGGTGTCCTTCTTTTAACTGCCATGGGCATGGTGTATTGGAATGCAGGTGTGTTAAGTGGTTCTATGAAGCGGAAGATTATTGCCAGAAAATCTGGTTAAAACCAATCACCTGATTTAAATGGCAAAACAAGAAAGAGGTTGGAGCAAAGCCCAATCTCTTTTTGTATTATCAGGTTATTTTTGCGGATCAGTCAATTAGGGAGAGGTTTGCGAAAAGGGACTATAACTCGATTGAGGGAAAATCCTCCCTCAATTTTAATCTTATTGGTAATTTGAAAACAACCATGGTATCTACGAGGCCTTCCATATAAAATAGTCTCACATAACTTAAACTGAAACGGGGTTTGACGTCCATTTGACTACTTCATTTAGAGAAACACCAAGGGATGTTCCGTTGCGTATTCGAGAGAGGTTATATCTTTCAGTTTTATGGAAGTTTTGGCTCAGCCATGGATTTGCTTTTGCCTGGATGTCGATGTCCATTATTATCTCGATTCCTTGGGTGAAGGATTTAGGGGAATATGTGACCGTCCCAGTAGCGATTTTTATGATAACCGGAATTGCCTATATACCCGGGTACCTTAATGCCTTTATGGTCTTAAGCCTTTTGTTTGACAAACAACCGGGATTTAAAACGTTGCATCCCGCCGAACCTGTGAGTATTTTAATTGCGTGCTGGAATGAGGAAAAAGGGATAGTTAGTACCTTACAGCAAATAGCAAAACAGGACTATGCAGGAGAAATCCGGATTATCGTCATTGATAACAATTCGACAGACCGTACAGCACTGGTGGCAAAACAATTAGGTGATGAGCTGGGTCTTAATATAAAAATTCTTTTTGAAAAAAAACCTGGGAAGAATTTTGCGTTAAACCAAGCACTCCGATATGTCGAGACCAAATATTTGATTACATTGGACGCTGATACCTTACTTCATACCCAAGCAGTAAGGCGTCTGGTAGCCCGGATGGAATCCGCACCGCATGAGGTTTGTGCGGTGGCGGGAGCCGTTCTTGTCCGTAACAGCCGTGAAAACTGGCTGGCCCGGATTCAGGAATGGGATTACTTTTTAGGAATTGCTTCTATTAAAAGGCTGCAGGGCTTATATCAGGGAACGCTTGTTGCTCAAGGGGCCTACAGCCTTTACCGAACGGAAGTTGTCAAGGAAGTCGGGGGCTGGCCTGATGCCATTGGAGAAGATATAGTTCTTACATGGTCATTTTTAGAGAAAAATTATAAGGTATATTTTGAACCGACGGCCATTGCTTTTACGGATGTACCGACGAACTTTCGCCATTTCGTCCGGCAGCGGAGCCGCTGGGCACGAGGGATGATTGAGGCGCTCAAACGGGTCAAGCCATGGCAGCAGCCAAGGATTTTTACGAGGTATTTAACCGGTTCGAACCTTGTGATGCCATATTTGGATTTTGTTTATACCTTTGTTTGGATCCCCGGGTTATTCTTGAGTTTATTTGGATTCTACTGGATTGCCGGCCTGCAGACGCTTTTCGTCCTACCTTTAGCTTTACTGACAAACTACGTCCTTTATCGATACCAAAAGGGTGTTTTTCAGGAACTTAACCTTGGCATTAGAAAAAATCGTAAGGGATTCTTCCTGTACGTATTGTGCTATCAGATGATTATGTCCCCGGTATCTGTGTGGGGCTATTTGCAAGAGGTCATGCGTCTTCGTAGAGTTTGGAAATAATACTGCTAATTTTCCTATATACACTGTCTTAAAAAAAGAGTGAATGAGATATTCACTCTTGGCCAGCTCTTATGCTTCTGTGTTATTCGTTTCAGTATCGATGCTGTTAGTAATGGGGTGCGGCTGGCCGTACCCTTCTATATTTCCGGCATGTTCCTCATGATATTGTGTTCCAGAATTCTGACCGCTCGTAAGTGATTTTCCTTTTTGCTGTTTGTTATTAGGCGATTGGTTCATTATGTTATTCACCTCCCTGACATCCTATAGAGTGGGAAGTAAAATAAAAATTATTCATATTCATTGTAGATAAATGAGGTAAAATAGTCTTTAATAGAATCTTGATACATATTCAAAGGAGAAATTCTTATGCGAACAGAAGGATACATAGAAGTAACCGGTGGGAAAGTTTGGTATGAGAAATATGATCATGGAACGGGGAACACACCGGTAATTATTTTGCACGGCGGGCCAGGTTCATCGTGCTTTTCCCTACAGGGGTTGAAGCAGTTGGCGGCAGACCGCCCGGTCATTCTATACGATCAATTAGGTTGCGGCAGGTCAGAAAGGCCACAAGATGATTCACTTTGGCAGTTGGATCGATTCGTGAAGGAGTTGGGACAAATTCGCGAAGCTTTGAACCTTGATGATGTACATATTCTTGGGCATTCCTGGGGAACCACACTAGCTGCAGCTTATTGTTTAACGAAGCCGAGCGGGGTGAAAAGTGTCATTTTTTCAAGCCCATGCCTGAGTGCGCCATTATGGGAACAGGATCAAAAGCGGAATTTGAAAAAGCTGCCGGTTGAAGTCCAAGATACCATAAAACGCTGTGAAGAAGACGGAGCCACGGATTCGGAAGAGTTTGAGGCAGCCATCGAGGTGTTCAGCAAAGAATTTGTCTGCCGGATTCCAAAACCTGAGCATTTAAAAGCGCACCCTGAATACCGAAACTCCGAAATTTACAATATTATGTGGGGCCCATCCGAATTTACGGTACTGGGGAATTTAAAAGAATTTGACTGCACCTCACAATTGAAGGAAATCATTTGCCCCGCACTATATACGTGTGGCCGGTACGATGAGGCTACGCCGGAAACAACAGAACATTACAGCCGTTCCACACCTGGCTCGAAATTTCATGTGTTTGAAAACAGTGCCCATATGCCATATATTGAGGAACCGGAAGAATTTTTACGGGTTGTTGGGGAATTTATGCACTGGGTTGATAGTCTATAAGAAGAACCGCCTGAGTTTTTTCAGGTGGTTTTTTCTTCTTAATGACCTAGTTGGATAACGAATAATTAATTTATACCCGGGCATAAAATAGATACCTTTTATATTGGACCTTTTTTCCTTGAGATGAAAAAGTTGGAGAATGATAAAGGATTATTTGTGATTTCGTCGAATTAAATCAGGTAACCTACATACACAAAGAGGAATGGACATGAATAAATCGGGACAAATCATTTTGCTTCTACTATCACTCATTTTTACTACCTACCAAAAGATTATGTATCATGAACCCATCTTTACATTTGACTTTTTCCTTTTTACCCTGATCGCTTGGTTTGTTGGCTGGCAATACGATAAGGCTAGATTTTTTGAAAAAAAAGCACGTGAAAGTGAAGAAAGCTATAAGAGATTACTTGATTCACTCCCTGAATCTATCTTTATTTATCAGGATACGAAAATTGTTTATGGAAATCGGGCAGCCCTCAGTATGGTTGGCGCCAAAAGTTTGGCAGAAGTTCTGGGGAAGTCTATTTTTGAATTTATCACGCCTGAGTATAAAGAACGGCTCGAAGAACGAATCAAGCTAATTAAGAAAGAAAAATGCCCCCTTGCTACTATTGAATATAAAATTAAACGGACCGACGGAACGGAATTTTTTCTTGAAGTTACTCCCTTATCGATTGTTTTTGGAAAAAAAGAAGCGATCCTCGTGGTTGGGAAGGATGTCACAGCCCGAAGAGAGGAAACAGAAAGACTTCTGCAAAAATCCGAAAAATTGGCTTTGCTCGGCCAAATGGCGGCGGGAATTGCTCATGAAATCCGCAACCCGCTTACGTCCATTAAGGGATTTATCCAATTATTCAAAGCAAACAGTGAACAGGGTGAATATTATGATATCGTATTATCAGAGCTGGAACGTATTAATGCCATTGTGGGCGAATTCCTTGTTCTGGCCAAACCATCCGCGGCTGTTTTCAAGGAACAGAATATTGAACTATTGTTACTTGATGTTATTACCTTAATAAATACTCAGTCTATCATTAATAATGTGCAGATTTATACTGAAATTGTTGAAGAGCTGCCGATGATATCTGGTGAAGAAAATCAGTTAAAGCAAGTTTTTTTAAATCTCTTGAAGAATTCAATTGAATCCATGCCTCAAGGCGGCGATATCTTTGTAACGGTAGGGGTAAAGGAAGAAGGCAAAATATCCATCCGGATTACCGACGAAGGGGTCGGCATACCAGAAGAACGGATTCGAACACTAGGGGAGCCATTCTATACAACAAAAGAAAAAGGAACCGGTCTCGGACTAATGACCTGTTTCAAAATAGTCGAAGGCCACCGCGGCCAAATCAAATTTACAAGCGCAGTACACCAAGGAACTACCGTAGAAGTCACCCTCCCAACAATTACGCAGCCATTATTAAAAAAATGAAACATGGGGACGGTTCTTGTGCATCATTTGCATGAGAACTGATTTTTTTTTGGAGAGGTATGGGGCAGTTCTAATGCAACATATGTCCGGGCGCCGATTATTCATATTTTTTAAAAAATAAAAAATTAGTAAACCTTTTGCTATAATAGTTTAGTCTGAAATCATATATATGTAAAAAATAGGAAGAGTTATATTTGGCTTTTTCACGGAGGTTTATATGGGGAAAAATAAATATGTATTTTGGGGGCTGGTCATCACGACCCTCATTTCGGCGCTTGACGCCAATATTATGCAGACAGCTAGTCCTACTATTGTCAAACAGCTTGGCGGAATGGAGTTGTTTGCGTGGATATTTGTTGTCTATATGCTGGCAAGTACAGTAACCGTACCTTTGTACGGAAAATTATCGGATATGTATGGACGAAAAAATCTGTTGATGATTGCGGTTGGAATTTTTACATTAGGTTCCATTTTATGCGGCATGGCGAACTCAATGGTTTCCTTAGTTATATATAGAGGTATTCAAGGCCTGGGAGCAGGCGGCATGATTCCACTCTCGATGATTATTGTCGGAGATTTGTTCACGATTGAAAAGCGTGGCAAGATCCAAGCGGTTTTCAGCAGTATTTGGGCCATTTCTTCAATTGTCGGGCCAGTGATGGGCTCCTTTTTCGTCGAGGCTCTGACATGGAGATGGATTTTCTTTATTAATATTCCGATTGGTATAGCAACGGTATTATGTTTGCTTCCTTATAAAGAGCAAACAGAATTTAAGAAAACTCATATTGACTATAAAGGTTTCTTTTTATTTGGGGCTTCGGTCAGCCTTCTATTATTATCTACCAATGTAGGCAACGCCATCTGGTATGTGATAGCGGGCATAATTGGCATGATTATTTTTATTTTGGTAGAAAGAAAGGAAGCGCATCCTTTTTTACCTGTTTCCCTTTTTAAAAATAAAGGCATCCTGATGACGAATCTATTTATGCTAGTGTACTGTTTATCGTTTTTTGGCACCTCTAATTATATACCGCTGTTTCTTCAAGAGGGCTCGCATATGAGTATTTATAAGAGCGGCTTGATTTTATTAAGCATTGCGGTCGGCTGGATGTTTGGCAGTACACCTGCTGGAAAATGGATTATCCGATTCGGTTATAAACGGTTATTTATTATCGGCAGTTTTATTACTGCGTTATCAGGACTTGCACTGTTTATGTTTATTAAAGATTTGTCGTATACGAATTTGTTTTTAATTTTGACAGTACAGGGCTTTTCATTTGGGTTATTGTTTGCAGTCGGCACGATTGCTTCGCAGGAGTTCGCCGAAGCCAATATTAAAGGAGTATCCACCTCGTTGCAGATGTTTTTGCGGAACATCGGTACATCGATTGGCGTTACCGTGATGGGGTTAATTATTAACCATACTGCAAATATTGTAAATGGCATGCAGAATGTCTTTCTCTATGCCTTAATTTTAAGTTTGGTCACGGTTCTGCTAAGCTTCCTCATTCCTGCGAAGACTGCAGAATTGAGTGAGGGATAACACATATGACTAGATAAGAAGGTAACACATAAAAACATTATGTAAACCTAATGGTGAAAGTCCTCATGAATTGTTCCATGAGGACTTTTTTTATAAGAGTTAACCATGCTCTGAATTAGGTTATTCCTACTTATTCTCGTCCGAACTCCTGACGTCCGGCTTTACCGGAGTAAACTCCTCGGCAGCTTCTGTTTGGAAATGTGGTTGTTGTTGGATAGACCTCGAGGTATTTGTAAATTGTTTGTTTTTCTCATTCGTAAGAAAACCATGGTAAAAGTATTCAAATAAGGACACGGCAGCAGCTGAAATAAACGAGGCCCAAATTAGATTATTTTCGTTTGTCAGCATTCGCCCCATTAACCACACCACCAAAAAGGTTACTAGAAAATCCGCCACGGTTGCCAAGAGGTTGGTGGTTTTACGAAGAATCAATAAATCTCCTACTACATAACTGACAATCCCCAGTACAGCCGTTATCAAAAGGACATCTCCAAAACTAAAATCAAAAAACAAACCGAGAATGATCCCAAGTACAATCAAGCAGGGTATAAACTTGGCTGCCAAACGATATACATTTTGCATCAAC
Organism: Neobacillus sp. PVCKKU3; assembly: GCF_058323225.1. Lineage (NCBI taxonomy): Bacteria > Bacillati > Bacillota > Bacilli > Caryophanales > Bacillaceae > Neobacillus > Neobacillus sp. PVCKKU3. The sequence continues at coordinate 50,767 of NZ_JBLVQN010000004.1, read as the reverse complement.
GAATCCTCCTTTTTCCTGTAGATTTCCCCTTGAATTTTCCAAATATACAAATACAGAGGAGCCTGGCACCTTTTTTACCCAACCCACAATCATTAATTTGCAAAATTTGCAGAAAAATAATTGACTTTACCCACAGAACCTTTATAATAAATTTTAATCAATATAAATCCGATAAAATTAATGCGAATTATAGGGAAAGTGGGGATGCGAAGTGTTTCTTCACATTAATGAGGTAAATAAGCAGTTTCTTAATCAAAATGAGGTAAGTACAGTTCTTTCAGATATAAATCTGGAAATAAAAGAGGGCGAATTTGTTTCGATTCTTGGACCGTCCGGTTGTGGGAAATCGACCTTATTATCTATTGTGGCCGGGTTGACTAAGCCCTCCAGCGGCGAAGTCCTCTTGAATGGCCAGCCTATTACAAAACCGGGCCGAGACCGCGGGATGGTGTTCCAGCAGCCTGCTCTATTCCCGTGGATGACCGTGGAAGAGAATGTTATGTTCCCGCTCCGCAAAGAGATGAAAAAGAAGGAAGCAAGGGAAACAGCCCACCAATTTTTAAAAATGGTGCAGCTCAGTAACTATACAAAGCATTCACCGCATGAACTATCGGGCGGAATGCAGCAGCGTGTGGCAATCGCCCGTGCGCTTTCAATGAATCCAAAGGTCCTTTTAATGGATGAACCGTTTGGTGCGCTTGATGAACAGACACGTTCGCGACTGCACACCGAGTTAGAAAAAATTTGGCTTGAAACACGGAAAACGATCCTATTTGTCACCCATAGCATCAGCGAATCTATTAAGCTATCAGACCGGATTGTTGTAATGGGAACGCGTCCAGGAGTGGTTCTCGAGGATATTCACGTTAAAATCCCAAGGCCGCGCGCAAACCACCCGCAAATGGTGGCCAAATTGGAAGAAAAGATTATGGGATTACTACAATCCGAGATTGATAAAGTTGTGAAAGAGGAACTCGCATATGCAGCAAACAATTAAACGCACCATATTCTTTGCACTGCTTTTAATCATCTGGCAGGGGGCAGTAAGAATTTTTGACATTTCACCATCGCTAATGCCGGCACCAACGGATGTTTACGAAGCGCTTGCCAAAGGTTTTTCTGATAAAACACTAATCTACGATATACTTGCCAGCCTGCGGCGCTTAGCTATTGGATTGTCACTTGCCATCGTAATTGGTGTCGGTCTTGGCATTCTTTTAGCAAAAAATAAAACCGCTGATGAGACTCTTGGAACTTTGATTTTGGCACTGCAAAGTGTACCGAGCATCGTCTGGCTGCCGATTGCAATCATGTGGTTCGGATTAAACGAACAAGCCGTTACGTTTATCGTCATTCTTGGCGCCACCTTGGTAATGACCATCAATATGCGGATGGGGATTAAAAACGTTTCGCCTCTATATATTAAAGCCGCACAAACGATGGGTTCAGGGGGCTTGGACTTATTCCTTAAGGTTATTTTTCCGGCATCCATCCCATACGCCGTGACGGGTGCCAGACTTGGCTGGGCATTTGCGTGGCGAGCGCTTATGGCAGGGGAACTTTTAAGCAGCGGTCCGGGCCTTGGTTATACACTTAAATTTGCCTCTGATTTTGGAAATATGAGCCTTGTTATCGCGATTATGATCATCATCGGCGTCATTGGAACGATTGTTGATATTACCTTTTTCCAGCGCGTTGAAAAAAATGTCATGCGCCGATGGGGTTTAGAAACTGGCAATTAGAGATTAAAAGGGGAGAAAAAAATGAAAAAGCAGGTATCTATCATCAGCATTATTCTATTATTGGTATTCGGAGCGCTAGCGGGCTGTGGCTCAAAAGAAGCTAGTTCCGGCAGTTCAGAAAAGGCTGCTAAAAAAGTAGTCATCGGCTATTTTCCAAACATTGACCATGCTCCGGCAATGGTTGCAAAGGCGAAAGGATATTATGAAAAAGAATTGGGTAAGGAAGTAACAGTGGAATACAAAACATTCCCGGACGGCGGCGCATTTATGACCGCTCTTAAAACTGGCGATATTGATGCTGGTTTAGTTGGACCTGGCCCAGTTATGAATAACTTTACAAACGGCGCAGATGTTAAAATCCTTGCAGGTGCCTCTTCAGGCGGTACAGCCATTGTAGCAAGCAAGAAGAGCGGCATTAATTCTGTTGAGGACTTCAACGGAAAGACGTTTATTACACCAGGTGTTGGCTGTACACATGATGTTCAGATGGAAACATTTTTACAGGATTTCGGAATCTCTTCGGCTCGGATTGGAGGTACATTGAAGCATGTAACAGGCAACCCTGCCCAGTATGCGAACATGTTTGAATCTGGCAAGGTTGATATTGCGGCAGTACCGGAGCCATGGGCATCGCAATTAGTGAAAGACGGCGGCGCGAAAATTATCGTCGACAGTTCTAAAATTTCTTTTGGTAAAACTCTGCCTAACACAATCTTAGTTTCAAGCGGCAAGAAAATTAAAGCTGATAAAGATGTTATTGCTAAAATTGTGAAAGCACAAGATGAGGCAATTGCATTTATCGAAAAAAATCCAGAAGAAGCAAAAGACATCACAATTAAGAGCATTAAAGAGATTACAAAGCAAGACCTTGCTAAGGATGTCGTCGATGCGGCTTGGAATAACATTCATTTCACTACTGATGTAAATAAAGATGTTATTCAAGAGTTTGCCAATTCTTCTGTTGAGTTAAAATTCCTGAAGGAAAAGCCTGATTTTGCGGCATTAATTGATACAGAATTTATTAACTAAAAATGAAAGAAGGTGCTGAGTGGATACTCGGCACTTTTTTTAAGCAAAAGGGGATTGTGAAAATGAAACGTTTTCTAATTTTATTATTTTCTGTCCTGCTTCTTACTTCTTGTTCTGCGGATAATGAAAAGAAGGAGAAGGTAGAGTTTCCGCTTAGCATGAAGGTGGAGAGTTTTGAAGGAATCAATCAAGACGGGAAACAAGTTGACCTATCAAAATTAAAGGGTAAGGTCTGGGTGGCTGATTTTGTGTTTACGAACTGTGACACGGTTTGTTCGCCAATGACTGCCAATATGGCCGAGCTGCAGCGCAAGATGGGGGATGCGGGTGTGGATGCCCGGCTGGTTTCCTTCAGCATTGATCCAGAACAGGACCAGCCTGCAATCCTAAAGCAATATGCGAGCGGAGTGAAGGCTGATTTCTCAAATTGGGATTTGATTACGGGCTATCAGCAGGAGTTTATTGAAAGCTTCGCTAATAAGTCGTTTATGGCTCCGGCAGCGAAGTTGGAAGGGTCAAATCAATATGTGCACAGCACTTCGTTTTATTTGGTAAACAAAGAGGGGATTGTTGTTCAGAAGTATGAAGGTGTAGCGGATGTACCTTATGAGCAGATTATTAAGGATATTAAATTATTACAATAATATTTAATATAATAATATTATGTAAACTAAAATGTTTATCCAAGGGCATTGCTTAAGCAAGTGCCCTAATTAACGTTATTTTAATATATCCTTAAATTCTTTCCCTTTCTGGACATAGTGGGTACTGGACATTTGCAGCATTTGCAAGTCCTTCTCGGTCAGCTCGCGGACCACTTTTCCCGGTGAACCTAACACAAGGGAGCGGGGCGGTATCTTTATTCCGCCTGCCAGCAGGGTATTGGCGCCAATAATACATTCCTCGCCAACCTCGACATTGTCCAATATGGTAGAGCCCATACCGACGATTGTCTTCCTGCCAATTTTACAGCCGTGGAGAATGGCATTATGGCCAATCGTGCAATCGTCCTCGATGATACATGATTCAAACATATGTATGGTGGAATTATCCTGGATACTGCAGCGTTCTCCGATAATGATCGGGCCATCATCTGCCCGTAGAACAGCGTTAAACCAAACGGTGGAGTCTTTGCCGATGGTAACATCGCCAACGATATAAACGCCAGGAGCCACGAATACAGATTCATGAACAGAAGGGGTTTTGCCATTGTAGGGAATAATCATTTTTACCTCTCCTTTAAATATCAGAATATTTTTATATTTTATTATAACATAATTAGTGGAAATAAAGGGGAATTGTCCTTTTTAATGAAGCTGGCTTTTAATAAATGACATCTGTGTCCTGAAATGGAAATGAAAGCGCTTTAATAATTGTCTAAATAATATAAATAGTCTAAAAATATTGACAGACCCTTTTTTCGGTGTTAACCTTATTAAAAATTGATCTATAAAATCGATGACGAGAAGAGTAGGATTTGCTGTTTGTCTAAAGAGAGTCGGCGGTTGGTGGAAGCCGATGACAGGCCTTATCTGAAAATCATCTCTGAGATGTGCTGCTGAAATAATTTCCAGTAAGCCGCACCGGGAAGTCCGCCGTTACAATGGAACACGTATATTACAATGTACGGATGATCGAGAGCCGCAGCAAGTTGTTTATTGAATGCTGCGGAAGTAGGGTGGTAACGCGAGCTAACTCGTCCCTATACCAATGGGGACGGGTTTTTTTATTGTTTATAAAAGCTGAGATTTTTCAAACTTGAGGAGGGAAATTGACCATGAGTCAACAGGTCGAAACATTTAATGTGGAGGATATCATCATTGCTAGTCACACCATCAAGGATGTGATTTCGCCGACTCCGCTACAATACAATCATTTATTGTCTGAGCGTTATGGCTGCCACGTCTACTTAAAACGTGAAGATATGCAGAGTGTCCGTTCTTTTAAAATCCGTGGAGCCTACAATCGAATTAAGAGGTTGAGCCCCGAGGATTTAGAGAATGGCATTATCTGTGCAAGCGCTGGAAACCACGCACAGGGGGTTGCCTATTCCTGCCACCTATTAAACATTAGCGGGAAAATCTTTATGCCGAATACGACACCAAAACAAAAGGTAAACCAAGTAAAGTTTTGGGGCAAGAACAGCGTCGAAATCGTTTTGGTAGGCGATACCTTTGATGATGCTTACGAAAAAGCAATAGAATGCAGCCGCGAAGAAAACAGGACGTTTATCCATCCGTTTGATGATTATGACGTCATTGCCGGGCAAGGTACAGTAGGTGTAGAACTTCTAAATGATTGTCATGAAAATATCGACTATTTATTCGGAGCAATTGGCGGCGGCGGTCTAATGGCTGGTGTGGGTACATACCTGAAGCATTTTTCTCCAGAAACTAAATTAATCGGTGTTGAACCTGAAGGCGCCCCTGGGATGAGGGAATCGGTTTTAAAAGGGGAAGTCACCTCGCTTGATAAAATTGACCCATTCGTTGATGGTGCGGCGGTTAAAACAGTTGGTACGAAGACTTTTAATATCTGTAAAGAGCTTATCGATGATATCGTAGTTGTACCTGAAGGAAAGGTTTGTACGACGCTTTTATCTTTATACAATGAAAATGCGATCGTTGTGGAGCCTACAGGTGCTTTATCTATTGCTGCATTGGATACTTATGCTGAACAGATTAAAGGTAAAACTGTTGTATGCATCGTCAGCGGCGGAAACAATGATATCGGCCGGATGCAGGAAATCAAGGAACGCTCAAAGCTTTATGAAGGACTGCAGCATTATTTTATCGTTAATTTTCCACAGCGCCCAGGTGCATTGCGGGAGTTCTTATTAGAGGTCCTTGGACCAAATGATGATATCAGCCATTTTGAATATACGAAAAAGAACAACCGTGAAACCGGTCCGGCATTAGTCGGTATCGAGTTGAAGGATAGAGAAGACTATTTCCCTTTAATTGAACGAATCAAGACGAAAGGTTTTAACTGCAGGGAAGTAAATAAGGATAGTACGCTATTTCAAATGTTGGTGTAAAATTTCGGAGAAAGTGTTGAAGGACACCAAAATTTAGATAAGCAATGTTGTAAGTGGTTCACTTAAAAGTGGACCGCTTTTTTAAATATGAAAAAGGAAAAAATAGTCTCACTCTTACTGGGCTGGATAAACATTAGTACTGGCATTATGCTATGGCAGTACAGTGGATTTCTCGTTATTATTTCTGATAATGAATGGCTTTAACACTTGATGAGGTGAAGGTAATGATCATGTTCTAATGAACTTTCTTTCTTTTTGATAATCAAACTCTTAACAAATGAGCTAAATTAGGTATAATATTATCTGTGTATATTTAGAAAAGTAGACTCCCAAAAGCTATTTTTGAAAAGGTTGAATTGTAACAGCTTTTTCATAAATAATTTTGGATAGATTCAAACCAGAAAGAGAGTGTTCATATGGGTCGTAAATGGAACAATATCAAGGATAAAAAAGCAGCAAAGGATGCAAATACAAGTCGTATTTATGCTAAATTCGGCCGTGAAATCTATGTGGCAGCACGCCGCGGCGAACCCGATCCGGATGCTAATCAGGGTCTAAAATTTGTCCTGGAGCGTGCCAAGACTTACAACGTGCCAAGACATATTATTGATAAGGCGATTGATAAAGCAAAAGGCGGTTCGGATGAGAGCTTTGATGAACTTCGTTATGAAGGCTTTGGCCCGAATGGCTCAATGATTATTGTTGATGCCTTAACTAATAATGTTAACCGCACCGCTTCTGAGGTCCGTGCTGCATTTGGTAAAAATGGCGGAAATATGGGTGTCAGTGGTTCTGTTGCATATATGTTCGATGCAACTGCTGTAATTGGCGTAGAAGGAAAATCAGAAGAGGACGTCCTTGAAATCCTTATGGAAGCGGATGTGAACATTCGTGACGTGGTAGAGGAAGAGGATCAGGTCATCGTTTATGCTGAGCCAGACCAGTTCCACGCTATGCAGGAAGCTTTCAAAAATGCCGGCATAACAGAATTTACTACAGCTGAACTTACCATGCTTGCGCAAAACGAGGTTGAGCTTCCGGAAGATGCTGTTGCTAAGTTCGAGAAATTAATCGATACGCTTGAAGATCTTGAGGATGTTCAACAGGTTTATCATAACGTTGATTTAGGGGAATAATAAATGAAAACTCGCCGATTGGCGAGTCCGATAGGACGGTTCATGAGGCGTAGTTGAATTTATACTTTCTCATCAGCCAAAACAGAGGATAACCCAAAAGAGTCGTCATTCAACGACCCTTTAGGTTATCCTTATTTTTTTACAGCCGATAAAATAAATATTGTTGCAATGATGGCGAAAGAGCCAAGCCACTCAGCGGGTCCAAACGAAACCTGCAGCCAAGCAACAGATAAAAAGGCTGCCGATAACGGTTCTGCGGAAGCAAGAAGACTCGCTTCTGATGCATTAATATACTTCATACTTTCCATGTAACAGAAAAAAGCGATGATTGTTCCGAAAATGATGACAAACACCATCGCCAAAAATGACGTCCCGGACCAATCACCATGAAACTGCCATGGTCGATAGACAAAGCTGAAGACGATACCTCCGATCATCATTCCCCATCCAACCGTAATGAGCGACCCCCACTTTGCAAGCAGGCGGCCCGGGTATAGTGTGTAAAAAGCAAGCGCAAATGCTGAAAGAATTCCCCAAGTAAAACCAGGGACAGAGATTGCTAACGCATGAATATTCCCTTTTGTAACTAGCAAAAATGTTCCGCCCAATGCGAACAAGATGGCCATCACTTCAAGCCTTGACGGTAATCTTTTTTTCCTCAGACAAAGGTAAGAAGCTATCATAACAGGTGCCAAGTATTGAAGGACCGTTGCGGCAGCTGCATTACTATACTCAATCGCTGCAAAATAGGTATACTGTGCGGCAAGCATGCCGAAGATTCCAAACAAGATAAGCTGGACCACATCCTGTTTGTTTTTCCAGACATTCCATATATTTTGTTTCGCAACAGTTTGTGCAAAAAATAATAATCCTGTCCCGGAGAGAAGGAGTCGAATGACAACCGTCCAGCCTGAGTTAAAGCCTTTATTGTGAAATAAATATTGGGCAACTGTACCGGAAGCGCCCCAGCAGACAGCTGCGATAATCACCAATATAATGCCCTTTGCCCTTGGATATGGCAAAACTGCACCATGCGAATTCATTTGTATCCCCCCAAAGGTGTTTCTAAGCTCTCAATCTCTTAATATTACAAAAGTTTCAAACGTTTTAAAAGGGGGAATTTGTCCCTACCTAACTTCGTATAAACTAATTGGTTGATTAGGGAACACTATTAGCTGCCCCTGATTTCCATCACGCTTTTTCCAGACAAAAAAGCATGCCCTGTAATAAATTTTCCTAACGATTGAAATCCGTATTTGGCATATACATTCTGAACCCGTTCATCGATAGGGAAAACCCACAAGTTCTCCAAGCCCTTTTTCTTAACTTCTTCTTGAAGAAAATAAATGAGGTCGCCGATTAAGCCTTTACCGCGATATTCTTCAAGTGTGGCAACGTGTTCCAAACGGACTTGATTCCCATGTTCGAACAAACAGGCAGTGGAACAGGCAGTGCCATCCAACTTAAGCAGATAGCGGCTGAATGCTGGGTGTTTAAACTCTACGGCAAAGGCTTTTTCTCGCACTCCCCGACCGCCAAACTCTTTAATTTGGCATTCAATTTCTAATGCATCTGTATAATTGGCCTCTGTAACTCTCTCAATTTGTAATCTGTTATTTTGCTGTCGTGATGTTAATTCTTTATTCCAAATTTGGACAGGGGAGATGAGCTCTTCATATCGAAAGCCGCTGGCATACAATTCTTTTATTAAAGGTCCTTGATTTTCAATATTGAAGATATAGAATCTTGGGGTCAAGTTTCTCTTTTGATAAAAATCCAGTACCTCTTCAATAACAGACTTAGGATCAGAAGGAGCTTCATGGATATGCGCATGATTGGCATCATAATAGGCTGGCTGGTTTTCATTATGAAACAAATACCCCCAGGATGTGTCGATTCTATTCGTAAAGGTATCCAGGTAAGCAATGTCTAATTCTAAAACTTTACTAAATAATGTATTCACTTAATTACCTCCCATTTGTAATATTTATTTCCATTAAATCATAATAAGCGATGGAGAGACTACAAAAATAGGCAAATGTCACTAATCCCAGTATGATTGCAAATGTATATCAATTTTATATTGTTTAAGTAGATAATGATAGCAGTATCTAACAATATGGTTGCAGGTGTCCCTAATTGCTGAAAAGCTTCAAAGATAAGCATTTGATTTGTTTTGCGCCACGAAAATTGTTATGATACTTCATAAAATTAATGGGAAAGGATGGAATAGGATGTCTTTAGAAAGTGTGAAAGCCCATTTCAAACATTGGGGACGCGAACAGGATGTGATGGAGTTTGATTCGTCGAGTGCAACAGTGGATCTTGCTGCTGAAACCATCGGCGTTATTCCGGCGCGTATTGCCAAAACTTTGTCCTTCAGAGGGGAAGAAGAAAAAGCCATTCTGGTTGTGGCGGCTGGAGATGCAAAAATTGATAATAAAAAATTTAGGCAAACCTTTGGCTTTAAAGCCCGCATGTTATCTGCCGAGGAAGTGTTGGAACAAACGGGACATGCTGTAGGCGGTGTATGTCCGTTTGGTTTGAAAAATGATTTAGATGTATATTTAGATGTTTCCATGAAACGTTTTGAAACTCTCTTTCCAGCTTGCGGAAGCGCAAATTCTGCAATCGAGTTGACCGGTGATGAAGTTTTTGAATATTCCTTCGCCAAGGATTGGGTCGATGTTTGCAAAGATTGGGAAGGGGCAGAGCTTCCGGAAAAGGTAGCAGTACGCAGCTAAAAATATTTATTCTGTACATAAAATGTTCAAGCAAGATTACTATTCTCAGACTAAAGGAGTAGGAAAATCTCCATCATAGTCACGATTTTAGAAATGGGAAATCCTTCTATACTAGAGATAAATAAAGGAAACATTAGAAGGAGGAACTCAAAATGAACTTGAATATGTTGTTTTTTACCATAACAATAAAAAAACGCAATGTGACCATGGAAGAGGCCGTACACCAAGAGTTGATTGATCAGCTATATGAGGAACATAAGGACCGGCAAATTTCCTCACATTTATTTTTCTAAAAATAGGGAATCTTTCCTTTTCAAAAATCAGGGTTTATAATAAATTTGTTGTTATCTCCTGCGGGGTGTTTCCTTGCAGGAGTTTTTTATATCGAAGCCAAGGGGGCATTTTATTTGGTTTATTTTTTAGTGGGCATTGCCGGGGCGCTAGGTGCAATCTTAAGGTATTGGATAGGGATCTCGCTGTTTAAAGGCGCTTCTTTTCCTTTTTCCACTCTAACAATTAACTTAATCGGGAGTTTTCTGCTGGCGTGGTTTACGACTAATTTGTTTAAACGGGTTTCGTTGCCACCTGTGATTACAACTGCGATTGGGACAGGGTTCGTCGGCTCATTTACCACATTTTCCACGCTTAGTGTTGAAACTGTCCAAATGTTTCATGATGGAAAAGTTGTTTTAGGCGTATTATACGTTGCTATTAGTGTTATCGGTGGTCTTATAATGAGCCGGTTAGGATTTAAATACAATGAGGCGGTGCAAGAATCATGACAATTGTCCATTTAATAATGGTCGGATTAGGGGGATTTTTTGGCGCAATTGCCCGTTTTTTGATAAGCAAGCAGTTAAATGCAAAGGCAGCAATTCCGCTAGGAACTTTAACTGTTAATTTGGCCGGTGCATTTCTTCTAGGAATGATTAGCGGGGCAAAGGCCGACCCAACGCTCGCTCTATTATTTGGAACCGGGTTCATGGGAGCCTTTACCACATTTTCTACGTTAAAATTAGAAATGCTACAATTCCTTTTGAAAAAACAAAAATGGCAATTTTACATTTATACATTTTTAACCTACATAATCGGAATTTTTCTTGCTTACTTGGGATATTTATTGGGTAGCCAATTTCAATAAATTTTTTAGAGATTAAGTTACGGATTCACTAAGAGAAATTCTTAGATGTGAACTCAAGTTTAATTGGTAAACTGGTATAATCAAAGATATCAAATTAAATGATTTTAGTAGGGTCAGTTTTTGGAGGGGATTGGCAATGCTTGAGGTAATGCCTGTATTGGATCAAAAAAGCCCAACGCCTTTATATATGCAGCTTGCGAACTTTATCAAAGATGAAATTCTTAAAGGTAATATTAAACCTCTGGAAAAATTGCCATCCAAACGAAATTTGGCTAATTATTTGGGACTCAGTCTAAACACGGTTCAGTCTGCCTTTGACCAGCTTTGTTCGGAAGGATTTCTAGAAAGCCGTCCGCGTTCAGGATTGTTTGTTGTTGAGCTGCTGGAGGATTTAATGGTCAGTCATGATAAGGTGGAGCCTGTAAGGATGGCTGAGGAGCTGACGGATCCTGCTGTAAAAATAGATTTTAATTCGGGAAAGGTCGACCTTGAACATTTTCCATTCAGTTTATGGAGAAGGCTGTCGGTTCAAGCCTTATATGAGGATCAGGGGGATTTGTTTTATACCGGCAATCCGCAAGGGGAAAGGCTGCTTCGCGAGGAAATTGCCAAGTATTTATTTCAGTCTAGAGGTGTTCGTTGCAAAGCTGAGCAAATTGTTGTTGGTGCGGGAACACAGGTATTGATGGGACTCCTTTGTTTAGTAATCGGCAGGGATGAAATTTATGCCTTGGAGAACCCTGGATTTCACCGGACAAGGGCAGTTTTGCAAGATTTAGGTGTCGGAACTGTTCCGGTTCCTTTGGATGAAGAAGGGATTGCTGTAGAATGTTTGCGCGGGAGCGGCGCCCGTGTCGTGTATGTCACTCCATCCCATCAGTTCCCGCTGGGAATGGTTATGCCAATTGCTCGACGAATGGAATTGTTGAAATGGGCGGAAGAAAGGGACGGATACATTATTGAGGATGATTACGACGGGGAATACCGATATAAAGGAAAACCGATTCCAGCTTTGCAAGGGCTGGATTCATCCGGAAGAGTTGTTTATTTAGGCACCTTTTCAAAGTCGTTGATACCATCCTTGCGAATCAGTTATATGGTCCTTCCTGAAGAACTGCTGGCCAGTTACAGGGAGCAATTCACCATTTATAAACAAACGGTCTCCCGGCTCCATCAGGATACGCTTTATCGTTTTATGCACGACGGCCATTGGCAAACCCATTTAAATAAAATGAGGACACTTTACCGGAGAAAGCAAGTCTTCCTGATTTCAGCGATTCATGATTTTATGGGTGAATGGGTGAAGGTAATCGGTGAAAAGTCGGGTTTGCATATTGTTTTGGACGTTAGGAATGGCATGAGGGAGGAGGAGTTGGTACGGAGGGCGATGGCTGCTGGAGTAAAAGTGTATCCGTTGTCTGTCTATGATGCGGAGTTGGCTGGCGGGGTGGATTCGAAGGTTTTACTTGGGTACGGCGGGCTGTCAGAGAATCAAATTAAAGAGGGGATACGGATTTTGGCTGATGCATGGGGGATAAACAACAAAGTGTAACGGGGAAAGTGGATAAAGGACAAAATGGATTGGGTTATCGTGGAAAATGTCCTTCACGAGGTTGTTGAAGGACAAAAAGAAAGGAACCCGAGGGGGAGATGTCCTTCATGAAGGTGATGAAGGACAAAAAGAAAGGGATCTAAAGGGAAAAAGTCCTTCATGAAGCTGATGAAGGACAAAACGATAGGAATCCGAGGGGAAATGTCCTTCATGAAGCCGATGAAGGACAAAATGAAAGGAACCCTAAGGGAAAATGTCCTTCATGAAGCTGATGAAGGACAAAACGATAGGAACCCGAAAGTAAAATGTCCTTCATGAAGCCGATGAAGACCAAAACAAAAGGACCCCGAAAGTAAATTGTTCTTCATGAAGCCGTTGAAGACGAAAACGAAGGTAAAAATAAATACGTATTAATACTTCGATAAAGGTTGGGGAATTCCTCAAGCATGCAATACGGTTATAAAATTTTCTGTCTGTATTTATCGCGGTGTCACTGGTTTTACCGAGATAGCAGGGGAAAGAGAAGTAACGATACAGCCCTCTAGTTGATTTGGCTTTATTAATCCCAGTTCGAGCGCCGCTTTTATTTTTGAATCATCGGGCTTCTTCACCAATTGGATGAGGTCGTTCAATTGCATTTCTTCCAACCTTTTCACCGTTTCCGCCTCATGGAATTTTTCCATTTTGCGAATCTGCCTTTGCAATTTATAACCGCTCACCGTAATTTCGCCCTTCATGTCCTTTCCTACTAAATTATTAAAATAGCTTTGAAACACTTCCTTTAATTCATCCATTTCCAGTTCGATTTCTTTTTTCTTTTTGTTTAGTTCGTAATATTTGACTAACATCTCACCTGTAATCAAGGAATCATTGCTTTTAAGCATTTCCTCGTCCTCCTCTACGAACGTATATTCTATTTTATGGGATTTTCCAGCAGATTAGTACTTAGGTGCAATTATTTATTTTTAGACAAATTTTTGTATTTTTATTTAAAAATTGTATGATAGAATAATATTATGTTGGAATATTCTAAAATTTAAAAAGAGGTGAAAAAAATGAATGTACCTTTAATACTTCCGGAATTTTTAGATCGTGCCGTTTCTCTTTATGGAGACAAGCAGGCTGTTTTTTGCGATGAACGCCAATTTACATATGCTGAGCTGAATGGCAGAGTAAACCAGCTTTCTCATGGGTTAAGGGAATTAGGTGTAGAAAAAGGGGAACGGGTTGCATTTCTTGCGCCAAACACTGTTGAAATGCTTGAAGGTTTTTATGGCACTTTCCAGCTTGGGGCCATCATGGTTCCGCTCAATATCCGCTTGAAGCCTGAGGATTACTTATTTATTTTAAATCATAGTGAATCCAAAGTACTGCTGGTTGACCAGGATTTGTATCAATTAATCACTCCAATTAAAGAGCAGCTCGAAACAGTCAAACACATTATTGTTCAATATAAAGATGAACAAACCGATGAGGTAGATTATGAGAAATGGCTGGCAGGCTACCCATCAGGGAATTTCAATCGCGCAGAACTTGATGAAAATGACGTCTGCAGTCTTCTTTACACAAGCGGCACAACTGGAAACCCTAAGGGGGTTATGCTGACGCACCGCAATAATTATCTGCATGCGTTAAGCACGATGCACCACCTGCGCGTGAGCGACCGAGATGTCTATCTTCATGTTCTTCCGATGTTCCATGTAAACGGCTGGGGTTCGCCATTTTATTATACGGCGAATGGTGCAACACATGTTTGTTTGAAAAAGGCTACTCCTGAATCAATTTTTCATGCCATCCAGGAACATAAGGTGACAGTGCTGCACATGGCACCAACCGTGCTGAATTCTTTGCTGCAATACTATGAAAAAAATAAACCGGCAATAGAGCATGCCGTGCGCGTGGTTATAGCGGGTTCCGCACCGCCACCGGCCTTCGTGACCCGCGTTGAACAGGAGCTTGGCTGGGAGTTTATTCAGGTGTACGGAATGACAGAATCTACGCCTCTTAGCTTGGTTTCAACAATCCGCTCGGAGCTTACACACTTGTCACCCGAAACGAAAGCACGCATCAAAGCAAAAGCGGGTTATCCAATGATTGGATCTGATGTTAGAGTAGTCAACGAGCATGGAGAAGAGGTAGCCCATAACGGTCAGGAGATTGGTGAAGTCATCACAAGAAGCCACGGTGTTATGCTTGGCTATTGGAAAAACCCGGAGGCGACCATGGAAACCATCCGAAACGGCTGGCTCCACACGGGTGACATGGGAACGGTCGATGAATACGGTAATATTGAGATCGTTGACCGAAAAAAGGATATTATTATCAGCGGCGGAGAAAACATCTCTTCCATTGAAGTGGAAGGGGCGCTTTACGAGCATCCTGCGGTATTAGAGGCTGCCGTCATTGCAGTTCCACATGAAAAATGGGGCGAAACTCCCCATGCATATGTAGTATTGCGCGAAGGTGCTGAAGTCAGCGAAGCGGACATCATTTCGTTTTCCCGTGAAAAATTGGCTCATTTTAAAGCGGTTACAGGTGTCACCTTTGTAAAAGAACTTCCGAAGACTGCCTCCGGAAAAATCCAAAAGGTTCACCTCCGTAATGAATACTGGAGCTCAAAAGGTAAAACAGGAAGGTTCGTTAACTAAAATGGTTCATAGAATTAATAAGCGGGTTGGATTTTTGTTTCCAGTCCGCTATTTTATATTTTCTACAGGAATGTCGTCCTACTACTTTTTCATAAAAGCATAATATGAAACTCCCATTATCGGGGGTTTTTTTCGGTTTTAGGAAAATTTTCCTTGTAAGAAGCAGTGGGAATCACTACAATATATCTAGGAAAAAATTGGTTTTAGACTGGGGGAGTCTGATTGAAAGAGAATCGAAGATATGATATTGATTGGCTGAGAAATTTGGGAATCCTGCTGTTATTTCCGTTTCATTCCGCCAGGGTGTTTGATTATTGGGATCCGTTTTATGTGAAAAGTGGGGAATTAAGTTGGGGGCTTAGTTGGTTCATTGCCGTAACTAGTTATTGGTTTATGCCGCTGCTCTTTTGGCTGGCAGGGTCAGCGAGCTGGTACGCCCTCAAGAGGAGGTCGAACCAGGAATACATAAAAGATCGCGTGAATCGATTGTTGATTCCCTTGATTTTTGGCGTTTTGTTTATCATTCCGCCACAGGGTTATTTTGCGAAATTAAATCACACAGGAGCAGCAGGGAATTATTTCACTTTTTTAAGATCATTTTTTACTGATTTCAGCGATTTATCCGGTTATTTTGGCACCTTCACACCGGCACACCTTTGGTTCATACTCTATTTATTTGTCCTTTCGGTTGTGGCCTTGCCGTTTTTCAACTTTTATAAAAATCCCCTGAGAAAAAGCAAAATAGAAAAATCTAATCAAGTATGCAGCAGACCACCTGTATTTTTCCTACTTTTCATTGGTTTGTTTGTGACACAGGCACTCCCAGCACCAGGCGGTCAAAATCCATTCTTTTTCTTGTTCATTTTTATAATGGGCTTTATTACTTGTTCCCATCAAAGCTATCAAAATATGTTCAATCGAATTCGCGGGAAGGGATTGGCAGCACTGGTCGTTTTAGTTCCGGCATGGGTTGTCTTGCTGCAAATGAATCAGGATGGGCAGATTTTCCAAGGTGTGGATATACTTATATCTATTTTAAGAACCTTCAATGTTTGGCTAACGCTTGCGGTAATTTTGGGTTTCGGTCACAAATTTTTGAATTTTCCTCACAAGGCTATCCCGTACATGAATGAAGCAGCATTTCCTATCTATATTATTCACCAGAGTGTTTTAGTTGTCATAGGTTACTATGTTTTAAAAATCAATCTTGGTATGATTATGTCGTTTTTCCTCATTATGGTCCTGACTTTGCTTATTTCTTGGCTAATATATGAGTTTATCATTAAGCGGACGGCCGTTACGAGATGGATTTTTGGTGTGAAGGTGAAACCGAAACAAGATAAACAGATTTATTCAGATAGTGGACTAAGAAAAAGCTAAAATGGTATAAAATAAACTTTATGAGACGACCCTGATTATGTTAATACGTGAAAGAGAGTGGATTAGAAATGAATAATTTAACAAAGTTTCAAATTAAAAAGCCTGCCAAAGATGTATTTGAGGCCTTTGTCAATCCTTCGAAAATCGGTAATTTTTGGTTCTCATCGAGTTCAGAAAGATGGGCAGCGGGAAAGACCATCAAATTGGAATATGATTTGTATAATGCTGAACTGGAAATTAAAGTGGTAAAAGTAGAGGAGAATAAAAAAATTGTCTTTCTTTGGGGTCCGCCAGAGGACGAACATACCGTAACCATCAGCTTAAAAGAAATGGATTCGTCCGGCACGATTATTGAAATAATGGAAGAAGGCTTTCAAGAGAATGACACTGCATTAATACATAATATTCTGGACAATAAAGAAGGTTGGGTATTTATGCTGACCTGTTTAAAAGCTTATCTGGAATTTGGCGTGAATCAATTACGTGGCGGATTACTGAAATAATCATTATTCCAAGGGATTACAAAAGGAGATTCTCATTGACTAAACAAGAGACGTATAAACTGATTGTCTTGATTGAAAGGGTATATCCTCTCTTTGTGGCAAAAAATGAAACGGTCCAACAATGGTTTAGCGTTTGTGCCGAGTTGGATTACGAGTCCGTACTTGGAAGTATTCATGAGCATATAAGAATAAGTCCATATCCCCCTGCAATTAATGATATTCTTTCTAAAAAGTGGAAAAGTAACAATTGGATGAATGAATATCTTCTCAAATTATCATAAGAAGTAAAAAAGTCCGGAGCTACAACCGGACTTTTTTTAAATCACAAATACATTTTTATGTCATTTGAGGATGGGCCAATTTAGATTTCCGTTTTTTCCTTAAAATTCGCTTTTCAATATAATAAGTAGGAATGATGATCACTGCCCAAATCGCAAAATAGTTAAGAACTACGAGAAACGGGTTGCTTGATCCTCCATGTCCTTCTTTTCCATGGAATTTTTCATTTCGAAAATCTCCATTAGGAGGTCCTTGCTTTGTCATCGCAGTTGAGTTCTCTGTATTTAGGGTATTTCCATTATTAGATGTTTGAGTGCTTTGCTGCATTTGCATCGGTTTGAACTCACCAATGCTTGGTGTAGCTGTAGAACCGAACCATTGAATTCCCCCTGCGAAAATAGCGAGTGACAGGGCAACTGATGCAATAACACCTTTCCTAAATTTCCCTTCCTTTGTTTTAAATGCCTTTTTGCAGATACTCATTACCCACTGCCAATGTACACCAACGTGAAGTCCAACAAATGCAAGTGTGGCATCAGCAGATAGTCCATGCAATTCACGAATAGTGTGATTTCCCTGAATGGCGAGGCTTGGTAATACAACCCTAGAAATTAATATGCCTGTGATAATAACACCTGCCATCGAAATTAACAACAGTACGTTTAAAAGATAACTAAATCGTGTTTTATTAGGAAGCTTCGGGTCAAAGATCTTTTTTGTTGTATTGACCACCCAGCGATAGTTCAAGCCGATGTGTACTAGAATAGCAACTCCTATTACCAGTCCTGCAATTTCGTGAAACGGCAGTCCATCTAATACTCTTGGATTCATTAGCAGCACAAACGTGATAGCCATCATCAAATCGAGAACAATTTTCGTATAATTCTTTTTCATCTTAATTCCTCCGAATTCATTCATTCACCTTAACTGTTTCCCATTATGGTGCGTGAACCTTAAGAAAACCTTAAGCCAAAAATAAATCCTTATTTTTTGTAAAAAGAACTTTTCATTTTTGGGGAATAAAAAAGACTATTAAAAATGAATCCAATTGAAGTACAATAAAGTGTACCAAAAATAGGAAACTGAGAATTTATAAGGGGGTGCGGAGAATTATGAATCTAATCAAAGCCACAATCAATGACCTGGATGCTGTAACAGAGCTTTTTGATTTATACAGACAATTTTACCAGCAATCGCCTGATTCCGAAGGAGCACGGGAGTTTTTAAAGACGAGAATATTAAATGGGGAATCGGTTATTTTCATCGCTTATGAAGGTGGGGAAGCGGTTGGTTTTACGCAGTTGTATCCAAGCTTTTCATCAGTTAGCATGAAGCGTTCTTGGATTTTGAATGATTTGTATGTGAAAAAGGAATACCGTGGCAAGGGTGCCGGCGAAAAATTAATTCATAAGGCAATTGAAATGGCACGGGATACTGGAGCAAAAGGTGTACTGCTTGAGACAGCCTCTGACAATATTCCTGCTCAAGGTCTTTATGAAAAAATTGGCTTCAAAAGAGAAACACATTATTTTTATTATTTTTCTATTTAGGGGTGGTGTTTTTCCCACCCTTTTTTTAAAAATTATTTTTCAACATGTGTAGTTAATTGGCTGATGGTCTCCTTATCACAAATGACAAACAGCTGGGCATCTTCGGGAATCATTTGGTCCAGCTTTTGATTAATGTGCATGTCTCCCCGGTCGGCTACTAACGTTGCCCCTTGATTAAGCAGTTCAAAAAAAGCATCACGGTACGTTTTCCACTCCTTTTTTTTCGGAATTTCATACATGGAATCACCATACTGTGTACTCATTAATTCTGAATACATATGGGTAACGCCATGTGAGAATAATGAACGGACGGCAGCGTGCGAAATCATTTCCTGGGTTGGAATAAATTCATCGACCTGAACATGTTTGAACAATTGGATATGGTTTTCATTGATAACTTCTGCCGTAACATGAATATCTTTTTTTAATTTTTCCTCAAGTGTTGTGATCGCGGTCGCCACTAGTAAGGTTTTGCCGTCAACAAGAAGAGGGTCCTTGGTTAAAAAGTTATCCTGTGCAACCTGGTCGGCAAAAATGATTACACCCTTAGCTTTTGGAAGGTTGGCGTTCATGAGTGTTTCTTCGTCGGTCGCATCACCGCGGACATAAAATAGGTGTTCCTCGGAAATTGGAGCTTTTTCTAAATTATCAATAATGACGATATCCGTCTTTTTGTCTGTCTTAAGAATTTCCTTTACGGCTAATTTTGTTTTCGGGCTCCAGCCAATCAGAATAATATGATGTTTCCCTGTATATTTCATTTTTCCTCCAACCTTAAGCTTATCAATTATGTATACGGTATTAATGACTTTACCAACAAATACACTTATTAACCCAATACCGGTGATGTAAAGAAAGATGGTATAAATTTTTCCTGCATCTGTTACTGGCGCATAGTCACCGAAACCTACAGTTGCCAGCGTGGTTAATACCCAATAGATTGAGGTAATGTACGATTCAAAGGTTTTTGGTTCTATCCAGAAAATCCCAAGCGCCGCCAATAAAATGTATAAAAGCACAAAAGGGACTAATATTTTATCCCTGAGCATAATTAAATGATAAAGAATCTTTTTAATCTTCATCCCCACAAGCAACCATCCCAGCCAAAAATCTACATTTATAATCTTTATATTTCCCAAACTTCGCCAAATAAGTATACGAATTAAAAACGGTCAGGCACCATTTTAAAGTAGGATCAAAAAATATAAAACCCCCATTCCTGAATAGGAAAAAGGGGGCATTTTTATTTGGAAAGCATTTCATCCAAATGTTTAATGATCGCTTCACGATTGCCGGAAATCTTTTCTTCTCTTTGCTGGTCTTTTTTCAATTTGTTTTGAGATTTAGTTAAAATCTCTTGTTCAATTGATTGAGGGACGACAACTACTCCATCGGCATCTCCAACAACGATGTCACCAGGGTTTATCGTGACTCCGCCGCAGGATATCGGCACATTGATTTCCCCGACACCTGCTTTGCCGCTTGCCGCGACCGCCGTACCTCGGGAGAAAACAGGGAAGTTTAATTCTTTAATACCCACAATATCACGGATGACACCATCAACCACCAAGCCGCCGATTCCGAGAGTCTGCATCATGCCGACAACAAAATCGCCGGCAATGGCACGGTATTGGTCTCCTTTGGCATCAACCACCAAGATATCACCCGGCTGTGCGTTGCGAATCGCTTTTAAAACAGCCAAATTATCTCCGACTGGAATTTTGACCGTAAAGGCCCGCCCTGCAAGCTTGTACTCTTCCTTAATTGGTTTAATGGAAGGGTGTAGGTTATTTAAACCATCCATTCCATCGGAAATGCAGGTTGTCGGCAGATTCTTAAATTCGTTTAGTAGGTTATCCATACTAGCGATTCTCCTTTATGTAAAGTTTCCTTTATTATACTACTATTCTAACAAATTGGAATATTGGAAAAGTTTTAGTGAAGAAGAACATAAAAATGGCCGCCGGCAGAAAAGCCAGACGGCCATTTTTATATACTAAATAAAACTGCTTTTTCCTGTCCAACTGTCACTGAAATCTTGGTCATATACCGTACAAATCGGAATATAAAGCGGAACAAAGTCGCCGTTTTGCTCTCCATAGCCTTGATTCCGTTTATAGGAAACAAATTGGTCGATAAATAGATTGGGGCCCATGTTCATGACGGAGGCGTGGTCGAAAACATTAATTTTTATATCACCAAGATTGATGTTCATTGGTGCAAAGATCAAAAGGTTCACCTCAATGTATAGTGGATTTTTTTCCCTAATGCCATTTAGATAACACTGTTTTTCACTGTTCCACTATCATTAATGTCTGGATCAATGACATAGTTAATCGGAATGTTGACAGGGGAGATATCACCGTTTTGTTCGCCGACTCCTTGGTTTCTTTTATAAGATAGAAACTGATCGATAAATTGGTTCGGTCCAAAGTTGATCACAGAGGTGTTATCCACTGCATTAATCTTAAAACCAATGAAATTGATGGCCATAGGTGCAATATTCAAACCAATCACTCCTGTTCAATTTTTAGGCGTGCGGCCCCGGCTTGGGTTCGCTTTTAATCGAAGGCATATCAATCATTTCATCATCAAATATGATTCCGATAGGAAAAACGGTTGTAGAATCATCGGCCATCTGCTGGCCGAATCCCTGATTTTTCTTCCCAACTGTATTGATGCCCAAATAAATATTTTGACCAAAGGAAACAGCGCTCTTATGGTCAGGGGTGCCAACTTTTAAATAACAAATATTCATATTTGTAGGAATGAAAACCAATCATCTCACCTCTAAAAACAAAAGGTATCAACAAGTCACTGCAATTTAGTGGGGGTGCCCCTGGTTATTTGCTGATGGTATTTTACATTGTATTCACTTTATATGTGATACAGACCATTTATACGGATGGGTTTCGGACAAAAAAAAGAAAGTGGCTTCCGGCCACTTAAAAGAAGGAAAAACTTAATGGGTTAGTACATCATATGAAAGAATGTGGACGTGCATATAGGCAACTTGTCCATAGTCGGAAAAAATGTGCGTTAGCATATTTTTTGAATGAGATCCATCGAGTTGTTTTTTGGCGAGTTTACTAGCGAAGAGACCTCGTATGCTTCCATCTGATTTTTATTAAATGACACCAGAAATTGATTAAGGAAATTCGTATCCGTAATCGAGGGGTCAAGCCATTTATGTTCGTCCTCCGGTTTTAAAATGACCGGCATTCGGTCATGAATATCCTTCATCAATTCGTTCGGGGCTGTTGTTATGACAGAGCAGGAAAAGACAGATTGCCCTTCGGGGGATTTCCATTTGTCCCAAAGTCCGGCCATCGCAAAAAGGTTATCATCCTTCAGTTTAATCCGCATTGGTGTTTTCGTTTTATCATCATTTCGTTTCCACTCGTAAAAGCTATCCGCAATAATAAGGCAGCGCTTTTTCTGGAATGGCTTTTGGAAGCTTGGTTTTTCTGTTAAAGTTTCTGCCCGAGCATTGATCATTTTATGACCAATCGACATGTCCTTGGCCCAGGGAGGAATCCACCCCCATTTTAAAAAGCCCATCCTATTGGACGTGCCATCATTGATGATTGCCAATACCAGTTGAGAGGGGGCAATGTTAAAGCTTGGCAAATAATTTTCCTCATCAAGGAAAGCTTGTATATCGAACCGGTCAAGAATCTGATCAATCGTTGCTGTTAAGGTAAATCGCCCGCACATACTTTTCACCTCAGGTTCTTAAGTTAGGTTTATTGTAGCAAAAAATTAAAAAGGAAACCTCTTTTACAAGAGATTTCCTTTAAGAATCAATGTGTCCTCCGGGCAAAGTCGACGAACCGAAACTTATCGGGGCGATGTCTAGATTCCGTATATTGAAATAGGCTGGCATCATCCAGGTATACAAGGTTTTTAATAACAACAATGTTATGAAAACCATCAAGATCCAGAAGGGCACGGTCCTCATCCGTCGGTTCTTCAACCACTATTTCTTTTTTCGCAAAACTGATAGTAAGATTCAAGTCTTTTTCCAAATACTCATAAATAGAATCTGCGCAGATTTCTTCAGTTAATTCAGGAACAAACTTTTTATTCAGGAAGTCCTTATCTAAAATGATCTTTTCGCCGCCGATTTCACGTGTCCGCACGACTTTCCAGACTTGATCTTTCCCGGATAGCTGGAGCTGCTGCCGGATATAGCTGTCCGGTTTCATTAATTCTAACTCATTCACGATGGTTTTGGGTTTCCGGCCCATTTTTTGCCCAAGCTCTTTAAAGCTGACCAGTCCGGAAACAGGGAAGTCGAACTTGGAGACATCGATGACGATGGATCCTTTGCCGCGGACTTTTTGAATATATCCATTTTGCGACAGCAAATTTAGCGCTTTACGGATCGTTTCCCTCGATGTTTGGAATTGTTCCGTTAATTCATTCTCAGAGGGGAGCAGCGTCTGTGGAGAAATTTCTCCGTTTTTAATTTGTTCGACAATCCTATTATAGATCGTTAAATATTTGTTAGTCATAAAGACATCACCAATCACTTCTTTAAATGGTAAACTATCGATTCATACGGCCGTAAATGTATTTCGTTCCCAAATGAAGCCGAATCCTCATAATTAGAGATTATCACTTCAGCATGTTCACCATCAAGATGTAAGTGAGAAGGGAGAGAGACCGTTTTTTCTTTTCCGTAAAAATTATTTAGAACAAGTATTTTTTCAACGCCATTAGAACGAACGTAAGCTAAAACCTCTTTGTCATCTTCTAAAATTAATTCGAAGTCTCCGTCTGTTATGATATCGTAATTTTTTCTAAGTTGAATGAGCTTTTGATAATGATAGAAGATAGAATTGGGATCATGTATGGCATTTTCGGCATTGATCTCAGGGGAATTTTCCGCTGTATTAATCCATGGAGTGCCATCCGTAAACCCGCCATTGCGGCTGGAATCCCATTGCACGGGCGTTCTTGAGTTATCTCGTGATTTTTGTTTCAAGATATCGAGTATTTCTTTTTCACTCATACCTTCGTTTTTCATGATTTCATAAATATTCAAGGATTCCACATCACGGTAGTCTCCGATCGAATCAAAGTTCGGATTGGTCATTCCGAATTCTTCCCCTTGATAAATATAAGGGGTGCCCTGCATCATGTGGAGAGCTGTTGCCAGCATTTTTGCTGATTCCTTATGATATTTCCTGTCATTCCCAAAACGTGACACAGCTCGTGGCTGGTCGTGATTGCACCAGAAAAGGGCATTCCAGCCGCCACCTTGATTCATCTCTACCTGCCATTTAGAAAGAATCGTTTTAAGGTCATGGAAATCGAAATCCGCTCTCGTCCACTTATCCCCATTCGGGTAATCTACCTTCAGATGATGGAAGCTAAACACCATATTTAACTCTTCACGTTCGGGTTTTGTGTAATTGATACAATGGTCAATAGAAGTAGACGACATTTCACCGACTGTTATTAAATCATAATGTGAAAAAACCTTTTCGTTCATCTCATGCAGAAACTCGTGGATTCTTGGACCATCTGTGTAAAATTTGCGTCCGTCCGTTTCATCCTGCGGAAATTGCTGGTTTTTCGAGATGAGATTGATGACGTCAAGACGGAAGCCATCGACACCTTTTTTAAGCCAAAAATGCATCATTTCATATAAGGCTTTGCGGACCCTTTCGTTTTCCCAGTTTAGATCCGCTTGGGTTACATCGAAGAGATGTAGGTAATATTGGCCGGTCGTTTCATCAAACTGCCACGCTGAACCGCCAAATTTGGACTGCCAGTTGTTAGGCGGTTCTCCGTTTACACCATCCTTCCAAATGTAGAAGTCGCGGTATGGGTTATCCTTTGAGGATTTTGCCTGCTTAAACCATTCATGTTCTGTTGAGGTATGATTGATGACAATATCCATCATGATTTTTAAACCGCGCTGATGGGCTGCATTCAGGAGCTGTTCGAAATCTTCCATTGTGCCGTATTCTGGATAAATGCTGTAATAATCGCTTATGTCATAACCATTATCCCGCTGCGGAGATTGATAAATAGGGGTGAGCCAAAGGACATCAACACCTAAATTTTTCAAATAGTCGAGTTTTTCAATGATTCCTTGTAGATCGCCGGAACCGTTTCCGGTTGTATCCTTAAAGCTTTTTGGATAAATTTGATAAACAACTGCATTTTTCCACCAAGCTGTTGACATTTTTTGCACCTGCCCAATTTATTTAATGTGAAAAGGAGGGAGTTGTTCTCCCTCCTTGATTGGAGTTATTTTTTCAAAGAGAATTTATTCATACCTGTTTTTGCAAAGATATTTGTTAACAGGAATGGAACTACAATAGCAATAATCATGCAGACTGCAAACATTGCCATATGTTTTGCTTGTATCGATAAGATGCCAGGAAGACCGCCGACACCAATTGAGTTAGCCATAACACCGCTTGCTACAGATACAACGCCTGCAACCATGGAACCAATCATTGCGGCCAAGAATGGGAAACCATATTTTAAGTTTATCCCAAACATTGCCGGCTCGGTAACTCCTAGGTAACAGGAAATGGTCGCTGGGATTGAAACTTGCTTTTCCTCTTCGTTTTTGCGGTTGATAAAAATCATCGCAAGAACGGCAGAACCTTGAGCGATATTGGATAAAGCAATCATTGGCCACAGGTTTGTACCGCCGAGTTCACTCATCAACTGAAGGTCAATTGCGTTCGTCATATGGTGTAAGCCTGTAATGACTAGTGGAGCATAAGCAAATCCAAAGATTGCTGCAAACAACCAGCCGAATGAAGAGGTTAAGCTTGAATAAACCACATGAGAAATGCCTGAACCGATTTGCCAGCCGATCGGACCTAAAATTGTGTGAGCAATTAATACAGTCGGAACGAGTGCAAAAAATGGTACAACAATCATCGAGATGGAATTTGGCACCACTTTACGCAGTCTTGTTTCAAGGAAGCCTAAAGTTAATCCAGCTAGAATCGCCGGGATTACTTGAGCCTGATAACCAATCATCTTAATGTGTGCAAAACCAAAATCCCACGTAGGAATTTCTTTCGCTCCTGCAACGGCATATGCATTTAGCAATTGCGGTGATACTAAGGTAATTCCGAGAACAATACCAAGAATTTGCGATGCGCCCATTTTCTTGGCTACGGACCAGGTGATGCCGACAGGAAGGAAGTGGAAAATCGCCTCGCCAATCAGCCAAAGAAAGGAGTGGACACCGGCCCAAAATTGAGAAACTTCTACAATTGTTTTTGTTCCATCATCTAATAGTTTAATGTCGCCAATAATATTTCGGAATCCCAGGATTAAACCGCCGACAACAAGGGCCGGAATTAATGGTGTGAAGATTTCAGCCAAATGGCCCATCATACGCTGAAGCCAGTTCTGATTTTTCTTCGCTGCAATTTTTGCTTCTTCTTTTGAAGCGCCTTCAACACCTGCAATTTTTTCAAATTCATTGTAGAAGCTTGAAACTTCATTTCCAATGATAACTTGGAATTGACCGGCTTGGGTAAATGTACCTTTTACAAGTCCGATTGATTCAATACTTTTTACATCAGCTTTTGATGGATCATTTAAAACAAACCGCATCCTAGTTACACAGTGAGTAACGGCCGCAATGTTTTCTTTACCGCCAATATGTTTGAGTAATTCCTTTGAAGGATCTGTGTATTTACTCATCTGATTTCCCCCTAACGAATGGGTAATACCCCATTTGTTTCCTATATTTTTATCAAACCCTTAATTTTATACAGGTTTTGTATACGTTTACCAGTTTGTTCAGACAACCTGTATATACAAGTTTTGATTACGTTTTCATTATGACTTGTATATACAGGTTTGTCAACAAAAAAAGTCAGTAAAAGTGGGAGCGTTTGGATAGAAAATCCTGGTTTTCCTGAATTTTTAAAATACTTTTAGTCTTTAACACTTTAAACTATTGAATGAATTTTTAGAAAATGTTACACTATAGATGTTTAAATTCTTCTGAGTTTAGACCTCCTAATTTGAGACTTAGTTGTGACCGCTAGGTTCTCGCTTTGGCCCTTGACTTTGTTCAAGGGTCTTTTTTTTAATGGAATTTTATGAGTATGATGATAGAAAGTACTTTATGGAGGTTGTCCATTATTGGAATTTAAAACAATTGACTACTTTGATGAGGCTATATGGGGCAAGATTTTTCCCATTTATCAAGAGGCTTTTCTTGGTAAGGGAGCAAAGCCGGAGAAGATTATCCGAAAACATGTTCAGGAAGAAGCTTTGTTTCTTGCATGTCGGATTTTTGGATAATCAGGCAGCGGCAATGGCAATCAGCGGAAAACTTGCTGGAATATCTGCGTTATTAATTGATTACCTTGCTGTACAAACAGAATACCAAAACCAGGGAATTGGTAAAAACATGGTTACTTATATTAAAGAATGGTCGGCGCTGGAAGGCCAATGTGAGAATCTTGTTATAGAGGTTGAATCCGACCCGACCCCCGAAAACCTCGCAAGAATTCGCTTTTGGGAAAAATGCGGTTTTACCATAACAGATTACATTCATCATTACATATGGGTGCCTGAACCTTATCGGGCCATGTTTTTTAAATTGGTTCCTGACACCGCGTTGCCTGAAAGCGGAGAGGAAATTTTTAAGTATATTGGTGCCTTTCATAAAAAGTCGTTTACCGGTTCTTGAAATCTTTAAAAAGGAAAAAACAGCACCTAGAGGGGCTGTTTTGTTTTAGTTTAGCAGCATTAATCTAAAAATCTATTTTTCCATTCCGGTTTTGGAAGCATGCAGCTTTCTGTTTTTCCGAACCACTTATATCGGTTGCTGGCAATTGTTTTATAAAGCCGGTCACGAATGGGGCGGGGGATGATGAACAGAACAGCGAGGAGTCTCCATGCCCCTGAAAGATCCTTACAAACTTTAAGTACTGCCGTTGATTCAAGGTAGATTTTTTCATTTTCTATTAGCACAAAACTGTTCATCTTATGGGGTAAGGTGAATTTCTTGAGCAGGTTTTGTCCGGAGACACCTTGCTGGGATGCAAATTTGAATTGGCCTGAGGAATCCCTTTTTATAATAAATTGGACGCTCTTATTGCAAAGATTGCAGACCCCATCATACAAAATAATTCGTTCCATTTAGACACCCACTTATCCATTCACACTTTGTTTATATCGATAGCTTACCATAATATTGGAGCAGTTTCTCATTGTTGCTTACCAGAAATATCATGATTTTCCGAATTTATCTTGCAGGAAATCGAATTTAATCGTTATAGTTAAGTTAGGTATAGAGGAGGTTGAATATGTGGGAAAATTCTTTAACGAAGTTGCTGGAAGTTAAGTATCCAATTATTCAGGCGCCAATGGCTGGAGGGGTGACAACTTCGGAATTAGTTGCCGCTGTTTCCAATAGCGGTGGGCTCGGAATGATTGGCGCGGGTTATTTAAATCCAAGTCAATTGAGGCAGCAAATTCATGAAATTCGTGAGTTAACTTCAAGTAATTTTGGTGTGAATTTATTTGTTCCAAGTACTTATCATGTCGATGAGGATAAGATTAACAATGCCAAATCCGTTTTAATACCTCTGCAGAAGGAATTGGGAATAGAGGGTAATCCAAGTCTCCCTAGTTTCGAAGAAGACCTAAAGAAGTTTCATGAACAGGTGGATATCATTATCGAAGAAAAAATCCCAGTGTGTTCCTTTACCTTTGGACTGCCGTCAGCGGAAATCACAGCCAAACTTAAACAAAATTCTATTATCCTGATTGGAACGGCCACAACAGTACAGGAAACAAAATTGAATCAAGAAGCAGGGATGGATGCGGTTGTGGTCCAAGGGATGGAAGCGGGCGGACACCGCGGGTCGTTTTTAGGCGGGGACCAAGAAAGTTTAATCGGTTTGATATCACTTATTCCACAAGCTGCGGACAATGTAAGTATTCCCATTATCGCTGCAGGCGGTATCATGGATGGGCGTGGTTTGATGGCGGCTAAATGTTTGGGCGCATTAGCAGTACAAATGGGGACGGCCTTCTTGGTATGTCAAGAAAGCGGCGCCAATAAACTACATAAACAGGCAATTCTAGAAGCGGTAGAGGACCAAACAGTTTTAACCAAAGCCTTTTCCGGTAAAATGGCTAGAGGGGTAAACAATCAGTTTATCGAAAAGCATAAACAAATGGAGGATAAGCTTCCTGACTATCCAGTGCAAAACGAGCTGACTAAGGCGGTTAGAAAAGCCTCGGCCGCTAATGGAAAACACGAATATATGTCACTCTGGTCCGGACAAAGTCCAAGGCTGGCTAGAAACATAACCGTGAGCAAATTAATCGGCAGGATCATATCAGAGGCTGAAAACCTTCAATCAAAGTTATAACTTTGAAAAACGGCCTACCAATAAAACAACAAGGCTGAATCAGAAACAATAAGAATCTGGTTCAGCCTTTCTTATCAGTAAATTGTCTAAGGCTGTGCCTGACATCACTTAGATACCACTTTATTTTGTGCCTAGAGCTTGTTTACTTTGCGGGCAGATGAGCATAGATAGTTGCTACGTCATGTGGAGGGTTTTGATGTGATGGAGGTTGAGGTAGACTGGGTCTTCTTTGGCTGAGATTAATTCGACGAAGTTGTTTTTTATGTTTTGGATTTTGCCAATGACATTTTCATTTTCTCCAATGTTGAAGACAACCAGTTCTCCTTTTAGTTTTTCTACTTGGATTTCGAATGATCGAGCAAAGGTGATATTACTTGGATTTACGGGTAAATTGGAGTTGCTTAGGCCATAAGGTCTTTTATTGTTTGTGTAAGGTATAAGCCATTTTAAATGATTTAAGGAGATAAACATGGTTTTGTAAATAGGTGAATAAAAAACAAAATAATTGTTCATGATGCTGATAATGTAGCCATGCAGTGCTTGTTTACTTGTAACATAGATTTCTGTAAAAATACCCTTCGCGGATGTAAGGATTTTCCTTAAAGAGATATCTTCATTATGATTATAGATAGGGGTCGGTTCATTACTGATTGTTATTTCCTCAATTTCATCCTGTTTGAGATACTGCCAGTTTTGTATATGAATAGTAGGGATGTAAAGATAATCAGTCCCGTTAAACAATACACACAAATCACCGCCAACATCAATCAGCATACCGCTTAAAAGCTTCTTGCCGGCAATTTCAATTTTTATATATTTTCCAATTGCTTCTTTAAAATTCATTTCACACACTCCTTTCCAAAGAGTGACGTTTACAAAAAGAGAGGGGCTTTCAACATTCCCTTATAATAAAAATTGGATGAACATAATAGACCCCAGCTCACTTTTGTAAAAGGGGATTAGGGTGGACAATAAAAATGGTTGAATGATTACTTGATATTATCATAAATAATTAACAGCTTTTTTATTAATAAACTCTGAATCTCTTTATTTTTGCAGGTTCAGCAAATGAGTATGAGTTCTTGCTGGAGCCAGATGCCATTTCGGCAAATGGTAAAGATTTCACCATCGATCCTGACACGCTTTCACCCTCGAATGGGGAAGGCTTTACATTTGAACCACCTGCTCCTTCACCAGCAAAACGGGAGGATTTCTTTTCCTGCTCGAAGGCATTCCATATAAATCTCTTTTCTTTTTGGCCTTTTTCAAATTTTGTGGTAGCAGATGGGGATTGTGCGGTTTCTGCTGTTATTTTATCTTTTGATTTGGCTGGAGCGGTTCCCGTTGTTTTCATTTCTTTCTTATTTGGTGATACAGCATCCGATCTTGTTTTTTCCTTTGTTTTAGCAGCAGTAGTATCCGACTTCGCCACTTGTTTTGACTTTTGCTCATTTTTTTCTTTCGCTGTTCCTTTTTGTGAAACTACCTGTTTTGTTTTCTCTTGATTTTTAGTTTTATTATCATTTTGATTATCGCTGTTCTTTTTTACTACAGCCTTAAGCAATACTGGAGCTGTTTTTTCCTCCTGTTTTGATTCCTCATTTCCAGAGCTGGAATGGCTTTCTTCCTCTTCAATAGATGCCACTGGGGTTTCCAATTTAAATGGCTTAGACCAGCCTGTATGCTCTTGTGCCGCCGCCTGATGCTTTTCATCATTTTCCTTGATTTCCGCTTTTACATTCTTTTCAGAGTGTGAATCCGATTTTGCCGCTTCAGCACTTTTTTCCGTTTTTTGGTTACTATTATCCTTTTTAGCAGCTGCTTTTTCCTTCGATTGTTCTTGTTTGTTTTCTGTCTTGTTTTGTCCTTCCGCTGCTTCCTTTTTTTCCTTGGCTTTTGTTTCTTCTTTTATAAACCCTTTGAGTATATTGGAAACATAGTCTAATTTTAATAAAATTCGTTCTTCACCATTAATCAAAGTAACAAAATCTGAATCTACTTCACTAAGCACGCCGCTAAATCTTTGCTTATGGATACTTAGAATGGTGACCCAGGAGTGTTGAAATGAATTTAATAAAGCAATTAAGCTTTGTGTTTTTTGAAAAGGTGTCTTGGAATTTAGAACTTTAAAGTCTTTTGTATTCTTCGTAATGGCCTGAATTTTATCAATTCGGTAGTAAAAGATAAATTTTTGGTCGGTTTCTAAGACAACATGGTCTTCTTCAACGCCAAGCAATTTACCTTTATAAACTTCCTCGCCAACAAATAGATTCACATAGTAGCCTTTTAGCAAATCTAATGCAGCAGTAAATTTCTCTAATCCCATTATTCAGCCTCCTAAAGAGATTATGGGTCGCTCCTCAAAGGAGAAGCGACTCATTTTTAATCGTTACTTTCCTCTCTTGAACCCTCATCTTCCTCATTATCTTCATCATGGTCATTATCATCATTGCTCTTGTTGCTTTTACCGCCGCCGGATTTGCCCTCAATCACTAAACCATAACTTATGTTTCGGATATGCTTCATAGAAAAACGTACAACTTCTTCTTTCACAATTAATGAAGCAATATCCTTATTAACATCATTTAGTACACCTTCTAATGCTTCAGTTCCACCACGGTTAATACGTACCCATTGATATCGAATACTTTCTAATAGTTTGACAAAGTTTTCGCCAGTTTTGTATTCGAAGTCCTTTGGAATATTCACACCGAGTTTCAAAAGATCCCTTGAACTCTCAGTCACACTTCTAATATGATTGGTTTTGTAATAAACCACGCCATCTCTTTCAGTTAAAAGAACAAAATAATCTTCAAAAACGGCCAATACTTTTCCCATCCTGGATTCAGGGCCACCCCGATCGACACGAATCGTTTTGCCCACGTATTGCATCATCGACTCTTTATTCATAACCCATAGTTTCCTCCTTATATTTAGATAAACATTTACACTGCATCTATATGTATCATGGGATGATGTTGTACTAATAAAGTAGCCTTTTTTTAACTAGTACCTGAAAAATAGGCAAAAAAAATATGGTCAAAAACCATATACTTAAGGCCTAAATTAAAATAGAAAGTTCGCTGCTAAGATAGGCATTTCTATTTCGAATAAACTCAAAAAAGACATTTTTTTCCTCGTCCAGTGTTTCCTCATCCAATTCAATATAAGGATCTAGGCTGATGTAGGGTTTTATTTTTTCCAATAGCTCATTGATAATCGGTGCTTGAACCTCTACGGTAAAATCATTATCTAAAATAGATGATAGAATTTCTTTATATTTCGATTTAAATTCCGGGAAGTGTAGAATTCGCCCAGTTAAAGTGTTATATCCTGTAACGGGGACGTAATCATAATCAAGGAGCCGGCCATGGAGGTTTCTTCCCCAGGTACCGTCATAGTCCCATGGGCTGATTTCGTATAAATTTGTTTCTCCATTTTTGTAGAGTGCATAATTATGGATAAATCCATCGTAGTTTTGTGTACAGACCACGCCACAAAGCCATCTTAAATATTTGTCTACATCCAATATATTGACGATTTCTCTTTTAAAATCCTCATTTTTTAGCACATTTATCATCGCAATGAAGCTCCGTAAATGTTCCATATCTTCTTTAGTGCCATATTTTAGCGTATACCCCTGGTCGAGCCTCTTTTTTGGTTCATTTTTTTTCGTTATTAAGGAGAAGTTTGCTCGATTATTGGTTGCGTAAATAATGGCACCATCCGGTAAATTTCTTTTTTCCAGAAGGTATTGGTCTAATGATTCTATTTCTAAGTAAATGCCTTTACAATATCCGTTAACGTATAAAAGTATATGGCGTGAGTGAGGAGATATAACGCCGATCCGATCAAAAAAATCTAGTGATAGTTTGTTCCTGCACAAGGATATATCTGAGAACTCGGCATTAAGATGAAGTTCATGGGCGCCATTCTTTGTAAATGGCTTTTCAAATACAATCCGGTAGGATCTCTTTTTCTTATCTCTAATTACATTGCCGCGGTACGAAAGTCTGATTTTATAGCGATTGTTTCCAATCTTTAACACAGCTGGGACTAAATCGTCATTCCAAATATCATATTCCAATTTTCTTAACCACTTAGGATTTATTAAAATTTCGTATTTTAACACTTTAATACCCCTATACCATATTTTATCTAGATATATGCAATAGATATTGGAGGTGTGTATTTGTTCCTAATGACTTTTAGTTTTGAAAAATATATATCTGTCTATATCAAAACAAACGCCAATTTCATAAATTGAAAGAGAAAATAAATTGTATTGGAAAGTGGTGTATAAATGGTGTTAAATCTGGGCGTTGAAGAATTATTACAACAAGCAGAAGCAAATGGTGTACTTGCATTTATGCATAATAATCCTGCTGGTAAACATAAGAAAGGCAAAGGCGGAAAGAGTCATGGAAGTACCGGCAGTCATGGAAGTACCGGCAGTCATGGAAGTACCGGCAGTCATGGAAGCACCGGCAGTCATGGAAGCACCGGCAGTCACGGAAGCACTGGCAGCACAGGCTCCAAGGGCAGCGGTAGTTCTGGCAAGTCTGGCAGCAGTGGAAAAGGCCCGTTGAAAAAACATAAGAAGCATGGTCCTGGTCCAAAGAAACATCACAGCAGCGGAGGCACTGGAAGCGGCGGCAGTACGGGCAGCAGCGGTAGCACTGGATCACATGGCAGCAGCGGTAGCACCGGATCACATGGCAGCAGCGGCAGTACTGGATCGCATGGTAGTACCGGCAGCAGCGGCAGTACTGGATCACATGGCAGTACGGGCAGCAGTGGAAGCACCGGCAGTCACGGAAGCAGCGGAGGATCAAGTGGGGGTCGAGGCCCTGGTCATAATAAAAAACATAAAAAACATAAAAAACCTGGCCCTGGTCCGAAAAAGCATGGCAGCCACGGAAGTTCAGGAAGTAGCGGAAGTCATGGCAGTTCAGGAAGCGGCGGCAGCACCGGCAGTCAGGGCAGTTCAGGAAGCCATGGCAGCACCGGCAGTCATGGTAGTTCAGGAAGCCACGGTAGCACTGGCAGTCACGGCAGGAGCGGAAGCCATGGCAGTTCGGGAAGCCACGGCAGCAGCGGAAGCCATGGCAGCAAAGGAAAAAAGGGCGGCAAGGGTAAAAAGAAATAATAACTCAGTTAAAAATGTATTTTATGAAAATATAAAATAACATCCGGTACTTTTAGCCATAGTACCGGATTTTTGTTTTTTTCTTCTGTAACCAAAGCAGGCAGGTGCCTACATAATGAAAGGAAAAATTATTTAGTCTTTTGCTGATTTATGTGAGACCGAGATACTCGTTTAGGTCAAGCAGTCAAGGACAGGCGTAAAATAAACTATAGGACGAGGGGTGGGATAAACAATATCAAGTCAATAACACAATTGGTAAGGATGTGAAATTATTACGATTTATAACCAATCGACGGTTATCATTACCATACTAGCTTTTTTATTTACTATGATAATGATATTTATCCGTCCAAAAAATATGAATGAAGCTATTCCTGCTTCCATTGGAGCAGTGATCGTTTTTTTAAGCGGAAGTGTTTCTACGGCCGATCTAATAGATATTAGTTCAAAAGTAACGGGAGCAGCCATCACCATTATAGCCACAATCGTTATGGCGATTGTTTTGGAAAGCATCGGATTTTTCAGCTGGACAGCAGCTTTAATGTTAAAAGTTTCAAAGGGTTCTGGTGTACGTCTATACTGGTATACATTACTGCTTTGCTTTTTAATGACACTTTTTTTCAATAATGACGGCAGCATTTTGATTACTACACCCATTTTAATCTTAACGCTCAAGAATTTAGGCTTAAAAGTGAGGCAAATGATTCCATACCTTTTGAGTGGTGCCCTCATTGCGACAGCCTCAAGTGCGCCAATCGGGGTCAGCAATATCGTAAATCTAATTGCCTTAAAGATTATCGGGATGGACCTTTATATGCAGACGGAAATGATGTTTGTGCCAGGTGTTCTTGGATTAGTGTTTCTATCCTTCCTGCTCTATATGATTTTCAAGAAGGAAATTCCTCCACAAATTTCCCCGCATTCCTACTCCATTCCACTGCAAAAAAATCGACTCTATCACCCGTTGCAAAAAAATAGCGATGTTTTGTTTAATGAAAAAAAGAAATTGATGATCAATATGCTCATCTTCATATTCATAGTACGAATCAGTTTATTTATTGCTTCATATCTTGGCATTGCTGTATCATTGGTGGCTGTCTTAGGCTCCATTATCCTGTTAATCTGGAGATGGGTGTATTTAAAAATTAACCCAAAAGATGTTATTGGTAAAATTCCATGGCATATCTTAATTTTTGCATTCGGCATGTATGTTATCATTTACGGATTACACAATATTGGACTGACCAATTTGTTGCTGGTGCATCTAAAATCGATCGTAAATGACAGCCTGTTCCATGCCAGCTTGACGATGGGTGTGATTACATCAGTGCTCTCAAATATTTTTAACAATCACCCTGCTTTGATGATTTCTACATTGGCATTAACAGAAATGGGCTTGGACCCATTAATCATGAAAACTGTTTATCTTGCCAATATCATTGGCAGTGATATCGGGTCGCTCATTCTGCCGATTGGAACGCTGGCAACCCTTATTTGGATGCACATTCTTAAAAACAATAAAATTCAAATTCCTTGGATGGAGTATATAAAGGTAACAATTCTCGTTATTCCGCCGACATTAATTTTTACCTTAATCAGCTTATACCTATGGCTGTTGCTAGTTTTTGTATAAATCCATAAGCTTAAAAGGTACATGCCTAGTGCATGTACTTTTTTGTGAATTTTTTACCACATATTGTAAAGGTGTAGTTCAAACAACCTCTTTCGATAAGGTATAATGAATCTATAATTATAGGTTTGTGAGGGAGTAGGATATGCTGACATTTACAGAAGAGTATGTAGATTCTTTGGCGCCGAATGCTTCAGCTGTAAAAAATGGCTGGGGATTAGTGAAGAAAAATCAATTCGTTGTCCTTCAAAAAAGTGAAGACGGAAGCGTTTTATTTGGCGAATGTATCGGAAGCGGGAAAAACAATTATCTAACCTCGGTCGATTTTATTGGGGAAACACCCACTGCCCGCTGTACCTGTCCTAGTAGGCAATTCCCCTGTAAGCATTCGCTTGGGCTGCTGTATAGTTTTTTAAACGGGGCTAATTTTACGACAGCACCGATTCCGGAAGATATCATTTCCAAACGGGCAAAAGCAGCTGTCCGTAGGGAGAAAAAGAAGGAGCAGCCAACAAACACCCACAAGGTAAACAAGTCTGCTTTAACGAAGAAACTAAAGGCGCAGCTAGAAGGACTAGATGTATTGGACCGCCAGTTGCAGCAGATTGTTCGAGCTGGATTTGCCTCGATTGATGTCAAAAAACTGAAAGGGCTTGAGGAAACGGCCAAGCAGTTAGGAAATTATTATTTAAAAGAATTGCAAAATGAACTGCGGGAATTTCAATTCATTTGGCAGCAGAATCTTTCTGAAGAGGAAATCTTTTCACTAGCTTTTGAAAAAGTATTACTTCTGTATTCTATAACCAAGAAAGGTAAAGAGCATCTTACCAAGAGGCTTGAGGACCAGGCTCTGGTGCCTGACACCGGGACAAGCATTGAGGAGAAGTTAGGTCATATTTGGCAGCTGGCAGAGCTGCGCGAACAAGGGATGACCAAGACAGATGTCGAATTGGTTCAATTATCCTTCTCGATAATCAAAAGTGATGCCCGCAAGGAATTTATTGATCTGGGTGTATGGCTTGATTTAGCGGATGGACAACTATATTTCTCAAAAAATTACCGCCCTTATCGTGCCGCCAAGCATATTAAAGAAGATGATTCGATTTTTCCTGTTGTCAGCATAAAGGAGTTATTTATTTACCCGGGCGAAGGTAACCGGAGGATACGCTGGGAGGAGTATCAGTTTGGTCCGGCGCCACAAACAAAGAAGATCATTAGCATGGCAAAACAGAATGTAGCCGAAGTGCTTAAGCAGGTGCGTGGACAATTAAGGCTTCCGCTTGCGGATAAGTATCCGGTGGCGCTTATTTCTTTTTCCAAAGTCGGCAAAGTTGATGAACAGTGGGTGTTAGATGGACAGGACGGCACAAGGCTGACACTGACAAATGGAGCGCCTGCCGAAATTGATACTCTTAGCATAATAGATTTATTGTCAAATCAGGATTTAGTCGATGGTGCGATGCTTGTCCAATTTTATCATGAACTAGGGACAGGTGCGTTGACAGCAAAGCCTCTAACGATGATCACACCAAAACGGATTGTCCGATTATTGGGTTAACGGAGGAGAAACAGTATGAGTCTACCAATCTTGCAGGATTTACACGATGACTTAAAACGATTGATGATTGCCGGGAGCGACCTGGCTGAAGGCGATATGAGTCTAAAGAAAAAAGTACCGGTTCTTATGAAGCTTGGAGAAAAATCGGCGGTTTTCGGAAGGCTGGCAATGTTAACAGAATCTTTGACAGATGGCGGGGATTCTTCAAATCAATTGCTGGAGTTAGCCGAACTACTCACATCCGTCATGTATACGATGGGGAAAACAGGGGTTGACGGGGATTTGGTTACAAAGGGTACCGTGTACGAATTCCCAACCAATATTGGCTATCAAAAATTAAAACCAATCTTGGAAGCGTTGACAACAAAGGGCTCCAGCCGTTCAGAGGTGATTGAGCAGGCCTACCAGTCAGGCTCTTTAAACGACCTTCGCTTGATTCAGCCGCTTATTTCCGCTTTGGGCGACAGCAATCTCCAGCTGGCTGATTTTATCTCGGAAAAAGTATTGCCGGACTTCGGCATGGCCGTGCTGCCGATGGTTCAATCTACTTTTTCAATCAAAGGGAAAAAAGCTGACGGTAGACGGTTACGGGTTATCAGTGGAATTTTAAAAGAAGAAGGCCTCCCGTTTTATATAGAATGTGTGGAAAAAGGGTCCGAGCAGGTACGAATCGCCGCGCTGGAGATTTTATATCCGTATGATGCTGCGGAGGAACTTTTGCTGGAATATGCGATGGCGAAAAAGCCGGATACAAGGAGAGCTGCATTTGAGTCATTAGTGAAGCGGGATAGTGCGAAAGCGGTCCAATTTTTGCTGAAGGCATTGGAAGGCCGTGACCATGATACCGTGATTCATCTAGCCAGATTTGCTTCTGATAGATTAAAAGAAGCCCTGCTGGGTTATGCCAAGGGATTACTTAATGACTTCCTGGAAACAAAAGAGGAGGAAAAAGTAAAACGGCTTCACGCTGTGCTATTCTGTTTCAGACCTGTTCCCAACCTGGAAACTGGCCAATTTTTACAAGAAATCATTGAAAATCGGGATATTCCGAGCTCCCTTGCAAGAGTTGCTGCTGTTAGTTTACTTAACGAAGGTAGGTCCGAAACGCTTGAATTTGTTGAGAAGGTTCATCAAATTCCCCGTTTGGCCGGGCTTGCTGATTTATCCCTGCAAGCTAGCCTGTACATAAGGTCAAAAGAGGAAGTGTTTGACCATTTCTCAAGATATGCAAAACGGTCGCGCAAAGACCCCGGAGGCAATGCGATTCTTGCTACGATGGACAACTTCATCTACTTTATTCCGGAACTAAGGGGATATGATGAAAGGTTTCTGAAAAACCAATATGCGGGATATGGCGATAAACCTGTTACTGAGCATAAGCTGGTAGGAATGGAATGGGATGAGCGCTGGGTTGACGTGCTGATGGAGCTTGATGAAGAACAGCTTGTCTTTCGCCTCCCGAAAAGAGTGATGAGTCAAAAGCATCTTCAGTATTTGTTGGACAAGCTTGCCATAAATCCTTATTTTTCGAGCAAGAGAGGAACTGGAGTCATGGTTTCGCTTATCCAAATTGGTTATGAAAAGATGTTTGACGTTTTAATGGATGTGTTGAAAAAAACAGATGTCAATATGAAGTCTGTCCAGTTTCATCATGGCTGGATTATTACCAACTTAGGGATGTTGTGTGCCTTACCGAAAAAATATGCAGAGGAAATTAGAAGAATTGCTGAAAATGAAATAGATAATGATCGAATAAAAAGCAGGTTACAGGAAATTGTCTATTTTTTAAACCATAAGGGGGAAATTTGATGGCGGAGTTATTGCGTTTGCCGGCTGAGAAGCTTTATGAGGAGGAATTACATGAACTAAAAAAGCATGACAGCGGCACTGTTCCGAACGGCTGGAAGCTGTCGCCGAAATCCGTGCTTACCTTTATTGCCGGTGGAAAAGCTGGTGCACTGGAGATCACGCCTAAATACATCGGCAGCCGGCGCCTGATTGAAATGGCTATTGCTTCTTTAATGACTGACAGGGCTCTGTTGTTGATTGGTGAGCCAGGGACAGCCAAATCGATGCTTTCGGAACTGCTTGCGGCAGGAATTCATGCTGATTCCGGGAAAGTTATCCAGGGAACTGCCGGAACGACTGAGGATCAGGTGAAATATTCGTGGAACTACGCGATGCTCCTGGCCAATGGCCCGACCCGGGAAGCGTTGGTGAAGAGCCCCATTTTTCGTGCAATGGAAACGGGAACCATCGCCCGTTTTGAAGAAATATCCCGCTGTGCTTCAGAAGTCCAGGATGCGCTGATTTCGATTCTATCAGAAAAAACAATCAGCATCCCTGAACTAAATGAGGATGTATCGGCAGTAAGAGGATTTTCCGTGATTGGAACTGCTAACACAAGAGACCGGGGAGTCAACGAAATGTCTGCCGCCTTGAAAAGACGTTTTAATATTTTGGTATTGCCGGCGCCTTCGGATATGGAAACTGAGATAAATATTGTCAGGAAACGGGTTGCTGAGCTTTCCGCTCAGCATCAATTACATGCAGATCCGCCGGCTGCGGAACTGATCGAGAGGGTGGTCACAATCTTTCGTGAACTTCGCTCCGGGATGAGTCTTGACCGTAAAGAAAAACTAAAATCACCAAGCGGGGTGATTTCAACAGCAGAAGCGATTTCCTTGCTGACCAACAGCATGGCACTATCCGGAAGCTTTGGCTCTGGTGTGATTACAGAGGAAGACATTGCCGCAGGTCTGCAGGGAACGATTGTAAAGGATGAGGAGAAGGACCAATTGGTTTGGAAAGAATACCTCGAAAATGTCATGAAGAAAAAGGGCACGGAATGGCGGAAATTGTATCTGGCCTGCAGTGAGCTGAATCAGCGATGAAACCGAATGTTTTTGGTGTCAGGCACCTGTCACCGGCCGCTTCCTATCATCTGGAGACGTTATTGAATGAGATTCAACCGAGCGCAGTATTAATTGAAGGGCCAACTGATCTGACCGGATTAATTGCCGACATTACACGTGTGGAAACAAAACCTCCGATTGCAATGATGGCGTATACGAAGGAGCTGCCGGTCGAAACAATCGTTTACCCGCTGGCAGAATATTCTCCGGAGTACCGGGCGATGATGTGGGCTTCAAGGCATCATGTTCATGTTGAATTTATTGATTTGCCAAGCAGTATGTCGGTTTGCTATCCTCGAAAAAAGCTAATGGCCGATGATGTAAGTCAAGTAGATCGGGTGAATATTTATGAAACCATCGCCAAGCTTGCCGGTGAGTCCGATTATGAAACCTTTTGGGAGAGGTCATTTGAACAAATTCGCAGTTTGGAAGACTTTAATTCGGCAATGGAGAGCTTTGCTGTTCAATTACGAAAATTAGAGGAGCAGACAGACAGCGAGGCTGAACTGGAGTACCATCGGGTCAGGGAATCGTATATGAGCCGGAAGATTGAAAGAATAATAGAAGCGGGCCATCGGCCCGATAAAGTGGTCGTTATAACAGGTGCATTCCATGTTCCGGCACTTTTGGCGGATTCGCTCCCTGAGGTAGATTTTAACGCGCTGCCAAACAGAGAAATCAGTACCACCTTAATGCCCTATTCCAATTATAAGCTTTCCTCACAATCTGGATATGGCGCCGGGAACCATGCGCCTGCTTATTTTCAAATGTTGTGGGAGTGCCTTAAGCGGAGAGATTGGGAGCGTCTTGCTTCACAATATCTTATAAAAATTGTTTCTGAACTGCGGGCATCGGGAAATCATTGTTCGACCGCCGAGGTGTTGGAGGGGGTCCGGTTGGCCAATGCCTTAGCATCGTTTAGGAACAGCACACCAACGCTAAAGG
Organism: Neobacillus sp. PVCKKU3; assembly: GCF_058323225.1. Taxonomy (NCBI): domain Bacteria; kingdom Bacillati; phylum Bacillota; class Bacilli; order Caryophanales; family Bacillaceae; genus Neobacillus; species Neobacillus sp. PVCKKU3. Next base: position 9,447 of record NZ_JBLVQN010000004.1, on the reverse strand, counting down.
ATTTACGGGATGCTGCAACTGTCTGCATGGGCCGGGGTGATTTTTCAAGAATTGTTGATGCCTGCGTAAAGGTAGAAATCGGAAACGAAATAGGAGAACTTCCTGATGGGGTATCGCAAACCCCAATCCAGGAGGATTTTTTAAGAAGATTAAAAGATTTGAAGCTTGTAAAATATCGGACCAATACTGCTGCAGTCATCCAATTGGATTTGCGTGAGAATCGAAGAGTAAAAAGTCAAGCTGCAGCGTTTTTAGATTTGCATCGCTCGTTTTTTTTCCATCAGCTGCAGGTGCTGGGAATTCAATTTGCACAGCCATTAAATGTTCAACAGGAGCACGCCTCGTGGGCTGAAAATTGGAGTTTGCGGTATAACCCGGAGGTTGAAATTCAGCTTGTCGAATCGACACTGCTCGGGGAAACGCTTGAGCTTGCAACCGGTTATCGAATAAGGGAAAACCTGAATACCTGCGAGCACGTCGGAGCCGCCGCCCTTCTTGTCCGCATCAGCTATATGTGCGGAATGCCGGAGATGCTTGAGGCAGCAAGAGAGACGGTAATGAGTCTTGCCATTGATTCGGTTGATTTTGTGGAAAATGCCGAGGCGATTAACGAATTAAGCAGAGTAATTCAATTCGGTGATGTCAGACGATTTGATACAAAAACGCTGATTCCCTTGGTTGAGCGGCTATTTCTACGAGGAACGCTTTTGATTTTGGGGGCAGCGTCATGTGATGATGAACGGGCAAAAGTCATGATGAAAGCCATTCAGGTAATGAATGAGACAGCCCGGGAACTATTTGAGCATGTGGATGAAAAACTTTGGTTCGAGAAACTGACTGAATTATATTTACGTGACGACCTTAATCCATTGTTATCCGGGTATGCCTGTGGATTGTTGCTGGAGAAAAACATAATAGATTCACTGACGCTGGAGGAAGAGGTTTCCCGAAGGCTTTCGCCCGGGATTCCGGCCGACCTTGGAGCGAGTTGGTTCGAGGGTCTGTGCATGAGCAATAAATACGCGTTGTTGTCGCGGAGCTACCTATGGGAGAATATGGATAATTACATTGCTACCTTGTCTGATGAAGAGTTTCGTCGCGCCCTTGTGTTCCTGCGTCGCTCTTTTACTAACTTCTCCGCATCTGACCGAGGGAAGGTTGCAGAAATTTTAGGTGGAATTTGGGGATTTGACGAGCTTCAAGTAAGTGAGTATTTAAATGAATCGCTTACCGAAGCCGAAGAAACGATTCTCGATGAATTGAACGAATTTGACTTTGGAGACTTTTAAAATGGACATGAAGGAAAAAATGAAACGCTGGCGCTTGGTATTGGGAAATGCTTCAGAATCGCAATTTCAGACAGGTCTTGATGGAGGTTCATTGTTATCGGCGGATGAGGTGTTGATGGACGAAGCCCTTGCAGCACTTTATGACCAGGGAAAAGGAGCAGGGCTCGGACAGTCTGGCGGATACCACCTATCAAAATGGCTCGGCGACGTTCGGACCTTTTTTCCGGATGATGTTGTTTCGGTGATTCAAGCAGACGCGATTGAGAGGAAAGGCATGTCCCAACTATTATTTGAGCCCGAAACCCTTCGAAATGTGAAGCCAAGTATTGAAATGGTGGCCACATTAATGACGTTAAAAGGAAAAATTCCCGAGCGGACAAAGGATACCGCTCGGGAATTGGTCCGGGCTGTTGTCGAGGAAATTAAGCTTCTTGTTGAAAACGATGTGCAGCGTGCGGTGAAGGGAGCAATCAATCGGCAAAAACGATCCACTGTGCCAAGCGGTGCAAATTATATTGACTGGAAATATACGATCCAGCGGAATTTGAAGCATTATGATTTGGAGCGTAAAATAATTATTCCGGAGCGATTTTATTTTTTCAACCAGAAGCGAAAAAGTAGTCAATGGAATATCATTTTAGATATTGACCAAAGTGGATCAATGGCCGATTCGGTGATTTACGCTTCAATCATTGGCTCCATTTTTGCGAGTATTCCGTCGCTTAAGACGCATGTGGTTGCTTTTGATACCGAGATTTTGGATTTATCGGAAAAATGCAGGGAAGACCCGGTCGATATGTTATTTGGTATCCAGCTTGGCGGCGGTACGGACATCAATAAATCGCTTGCCTATTGTGAGCAATTTATTAGTGATCCTGGAAAAACCATCTTTATATTGATATCGGATTTGTATGAGGGTGGTAATCAGGCGGGGATGCTGCGCCGAATGAAGGAGATGCGCGAATCAGGTGTAAAGGTGATTGCGTTATTGGCACTTTCTGATAAGGGTGTTCCTAGTTATGACGAGAGCAATGCTAGGAGATTGGCTGCGATGGGGATTCCTTGTTTCGGGTGTACTCCGGAGCGCCTGCCGGAACTGCTTGAGGACGCGTTGATGGGGAAGGATTTGAGCGGGTGGACAGGGAAGAATAAGCAGGTTTAAGTTGGGTAGAAGCAGTACCGGCGGTAGGTTTTTGAGCTGGTGCTGCTTTTTGTCTATTTTAAAGGGTTTATAACGCCCGTGGTGTGGTGGTTTTTGGTAGTTCGGTTGTTATGGGGCGTTCATAACGCCCTTAGCATGGAATTTTTCGATGGTTCGGTTATTATGAGGCGTTTATAATGCCTGAAGCATAGGAGTTTTAGTAGTACAGTCGTTATGAAGCGTTCATAATGCCCTAGGCGTGGTGGTTTTTGGTAGTTCGGTCGTTATGGGGACGTTCATAACGACCGAGGCGTGGAACTTTTCGATGTTTCAGTCGTTATGAGGCGTTTATAACGCCTGAATCGTGGAGGGTTTTGGTAGTTCAGTCGTTATGGGGGCGTTCATAACGACCGGAGCGAGGGATAATTTGGAGGTTCGGTCGATATAAAGGTGTTTAGGATCCCAACCCGGTACCGATTTCCCGAATTCGGTCGTATAGATCTGTGCTATACTCCCGAACCAATTTCGATTTCCTTGGTTCGGTCGAATAGAAGCCCGCTATGCTCCCGAACAGGTACCGATTTCCAAAGTTCGGTAAGATAGAAGCCCGCTACGCTCCCCAACCAGATTCGATTCCACACGTTTGGTCGCATAGAACCCCTCTATACACTACCCAGTTCCAATTCCTTGCATCCAGCACCTTAAAATAGTACCAAAATCAATTTTTCTATGTAAGTTACCACAAGTAAAAAGCTGTACATACATCGCTCTACCCGTCGCTGCATACAATTTTATGATAATGATTCTTTTGCCATATATATAATGATTACCAAGGTAACCAAAATAACATCCGATTACTCCTTAATTAAATATATCAATAAGGAGAGAATAAGAGTGGTTTCCATTAATTCTCCAGATTTCACCCAACAACTGTTGAGTATAGATTATCAGGTCAAACAGGAAAGCGAAAATGCCAGCAATAATTTCCCAGTAACGAACTTCGTGGAAAGTCGGGATAACCTAATTGCCTATTTGTCTTTAAGGAAAAAATTAACCTCAGAAATCAGCGAACAATTAACAAACAAAGGATTGGCAGCACTTGACCACTCGGCGCCCCATGTATTATATACATTAGAAAAAATATTAAAAAACTTGGATGCTCAGGTAATTCCATCGTCAAGCCTCCACGCTCCGACACCGGAAGCTGCAAGGCAAAACGTGCAACACCGCACCTACGGACTCTTTGGAAACACCAACCCTGGCCTGCAATCCTCCATCATGGTCACCTTGGATGCAAAGAGTATCCATGAGCAAGTCTTAATGGAGAGTTTACTATTAAATGGGATGAATGTTGCCAGAATCAATTGTGCCCACCATCATCCGGAGGTTTGGTTGCAAATTATTGGAGCATTGCGGAATGCGGAAAATAAACTGAGGGACGAAGGTAACTATCAAGGCCGGACATGCAAAATTTTCATGGATTTGGCTGGCCCAAAGGTGCGGATTGGTGACTTGCAATCCGCTAATATTTTTGTCAAAAAAGGCGATACATTAAGATTATATCTGGATCCCCAGCAAATTGGACATCCGGAAACAACAGATCAACCTGCTGGAGTTCCGGTGACGCTGGTGAAAGCATTTCGAAATGTCCGTGCAAAAGACCGAATTTTCATCGATGACGGAAAAATTATGGGAATTGTTCACCACGTAACAAAAGAGTACGTGGAAGTTGAAATCCTGTCACCGGCAATTGGCCCATACCAGGTCAAACAAGGGAAGGGGATAAATTTACCTGATTCACTACTTAGCTTAAATGTTCCCGCCATAACTGAAAAAGATATTCAGGATTTAAGCTTTGTCACCAAACATGCCGACATTGCAGGTATTTCCTTCGTACATTCACCGCAGGATTTAAGAAAATTAAGGGTGGAATTGGATCTAAAAGCAGCAGGGGATTTGGCCGTTGTAGCGAAAATTGAAACCAAGGACGCCATTCATCAACTATCAAGAATCATCATCGAAGGGTTAAACTTTAATAAATTTGGGATTATGATTGCCCGAGGTGACCTGGCCGTAGAGGTTGGCCCCGAAAACCTGTCATTTGTTCAGGAAGAAATCCTCACGATCTGTTCTGCTGCTCATGTCCCTGTTATTTGGGCAACGGGTGTTTTAGAGAAACTGACGAAAAAGGGAATAGCGGCACGCTCGGAAATTACCGATGTGTCTCAGGCAAAGAGGTCAGATTGCGTCATGTTGAATAAAGGTCATTTTATTAATGAAGCCTTAATTATGCTGGCAAAACTGTTAAAAGAAGAGTCGAATTTTCCAAGGAAAGATATAGCTTTTGGAAGTCATATTGCCCAATTTGGGGTACACTAAAAAGGGCCGCAACCATATTCAGCGGCCCTGAACTTATGAATTAACACCTTTTTGATAATACTTCTCCATCATTTCCTTTGGCACCATACTTCCACCAGTCGCCCAAACAATGTGCGTACCTTGGCTTAACTTTTCAGATAACCCATGCCTTCTCAGATAATCCGAAGCCTCACCAGCCAGCCACGCAGGACCAATCATCCCGGCTAATGCAGAGGGTTCTAAATAAATATTTTCCGAGTCTGCCAAATCCTTCAGCAGTTTATACAGCCTCACATCACTAACCGTATAAATTCCGCTTAAAAATGGCTCGATGATTTTCCCTACAAAGCCGGAAGGTCTGCCGACAGCAAGTCCATCTGCGTCGGTAAGATTATCTAGTCCAATATCCTGCACGGAAATTTGGTCATGAAGGCCTGTCATCATTCCCAGCAGCATACATGGGGAATGAGTGGGTTCGGCAAAGAAACAGTGAACATTATCTTTGAACAGTAGCTTTAGACCGTAAGCCACACCGCCTGGCCCTCCGCCAACACCGCATGGCAGGTATACAAATAATGGATGATTTTCATCTACAGCTATCTTTAATTCTTGTAATTGATTTTTTAACCGCAATGCAGCAGTGGCATAACCTAGAAATAAATCTTGGGAATTTTCATCATCAATAAAATGACAGGACGGGTCAGCCTCGGCCTGACGTCGGCCCTCCTCGACCGCTTTGCTGTAGTCCGATTCGTATTCAACCACAGTTACCCCTTTTGAACGCAGCAAATCTTTTTTCCACTGTTTGGCGTCCGCAGACATATGTACAGTAACGTTAAAACCTAGCTTTGCGCTCATAATACCAATGCTCAAACCGAGATTACCGGTGGAACCGACTGCAATCGAATATTGCGAGAAAAAACCACGAAATTGGTCACTGTCTAAAACTGAGTAATCGTCATCCATTGTTATAAGCCTTTGGCTCAAAGCTAATTTTTCCGCATGTTTTAAAACCTCGTAAATGCCGCCTCTAGCCTTAATGGATCCTGAAATAGGAAGATGGCTGTCACATTTTAACCAAAGATCACCCGAAATTCGCTGCCCTAAATCTTGTTCCATTTTTTGTTGCATGCTTGGAATTTTTACTAACGGAGATTCGATTATGCCGCCTGTATTCTGAGTTTCTGGAAACACTTTTGCAATATAGGGAGCAAAGCGCTCCAGACGCTTTTCCGCATCGTCAACATCATTCCAAGTTAACGTACATTTTTCGATTCCCGTCTCATATTTCTCAAGCTTGCCATTCGACCAGTATACTTCCTGATAGTTTGAAAGACGATTAAGCAGCAGCAGTTCTTGACTACCCATCCGATTATAAAACTCTTTCTCCATGTATATCACCCTGCCATCTATAACTTATCTTAATTATCTTTTATATTAGCAAAAAAGATATTAAAATATCAGCTTGAAAGAATGAAAAAGACGATCTATTTTTGCAAATAGATCGTCTTTTATGGTGGATTACCATATTAACGGTATTTATTAATAAAAGTAACCGCCCATAAAGCTTGCACCAACAATAATCAACAAAATAAACAGAACTACGATTAAAGCAAATCCTGCTCCGCCGCCGCCGCTCATACATATCACCTCCAACATTCTTTACTACAGGGTATGTCTGAAGGTTTTACGGCGTATAGACAAACATGTATTTTTAATGCGGATTTTTACATGATTAGTTGTGCTCGTGATCACGGCTTTCATGGGATTCCTCAAACTCAGGAGCGGCGCCCATAAAGCCAAATGGGCCTGTTGGCCGGATTTCTGCTCGGAACAGTGCTACGATTTCGAGAATCCTAATGATAATTCTGCGCCGTGCAGCCATTCTATTTTGCAGGACAATAATATCTGAACCGACTAAAAGAAGCCTTCCTTCAAAATTTCCTTGAGTTGTAACAACATTCACTTCTTCATTTACTAATTCATGGGCAAATTGATGAAATGTTTTATCGCTCATTCGTCTATTCATCTCCTCTCAGGTATAGTAAATGCAAAACATAGGAAAATGGGATTGTCTTTTGAAAAATTTTTAACGGGAGTGTTTGTAAATAGAAGTGGACCAAGAAAGCGTTTTGTAAGAATGGGAGTTTGTCCAACCAAATAGTTCACATCTGAATATGAATAACTATAAGGCAGGTGAGAAAAATGTATTTGGTCGGGTTTTATTCCCCGAAAGCAAAATCAGGTGTAACTGAACTGTCATTATCGATCTATAATTGGCTTAAGACAAACACAAATTTATCCGTCGCTTTTATATCATATGGGAGTCTAGAAAAGGAAGATTGTTCGAACGAATTGATCCATGAGTTCGCCAAACTGACATTAACGGAACAAAAGCGAAAAGTCAAAACGATGAAGAAAAAACATGATATTATCATTTATGATGCATCCAGCAAGCTTTCTGAAGGGGTTTTAAAGCTGTTGCCGATTGTAGACCGGTTATTCGTCGTAGGGGAGGAACATAAGGATTTTGCAGTAAAACTACATCAAATCATCCAGTTTGATAAAATTTTTGATAAAAGTGTCAAGAATTTCATCACCCATTTAAGCGGCAATAAAACATTTATCCTACAGGAAAAAAAGGAAGACCGTGTCATCGGCTTTAATCATTCCAAAAAAGAAACAAATGAAATCGGGCAAATGATTTATACAGACTATGTAACCTACTATCTCCATGAAAAATTTATCGAAAAAAATGAAAAGATTCTGAGGAAAATAAGAAAATTACCAAAAGAAGACTTGTTTAATGGTTTATATGACATGGGCATTGACTTTGAAATAGCCCTGCTGTTTCAGAGGTATGTGATTTTGCGCGAGTTGTTAGGACAGGACTATTATGAAGCCCTCGAAGATCTGTTTCCTCTTTTAATTCATTCCCCCTTTGAAGAGATATTAGAAAAATTCCAAAAAGAAATGTACATTATCTCTAAATAAACGAAAAATTCATATGTAATAAAAACTATAATGAGCGGAGCTGTGAAGCTCCGCCTATTACGAGACAGTATCGCTTTCAATATATGTTTCAAAGGCTGGATGATATTCTTTCTGATAATGCTGCTCTGGACAGGATTTTACGACAACTGAGCTTAATAAATTGGATTTATGTGTTTCCAACTCTTTATTGCATTTCGGACAATGTTCAACGAAAAGGTTTTTAAAAAAACGCATCACGCTTTAGTCCTCCTATCCCTTAATTCCTATAGTTATACTATGAATTATACATTATCTCCCTTAAATATCAATAGTTAACGTTTATTTTATCATATGGGGTCCTAAAAATTAGGTGAATATGGAAGAGTTAAATTATGAAGAAATGCAACTAATTTTAAGTAGGTTGACAATATACCTTTGCGGGTATAATATAAATCATGTCAATGCTTGTTTTTATTAGGAGGTAAGCGATTTGGACTATAATGATCAAATTAAAAATAGAGTCAAACGTATTGAAGGCCAGTTGCGCGGAATATTAAAAATGATGGAAGAAAACAAGGACTGCAAAGACGTTATTACCCAACTATCTGCTTCTAGAACTGCCATTGATCGTACAATTGGTGTTATTGTAAGCTCCAATTTGGTGGAGTGCGTAAAAAAGGCAGAAGAGCAAGGGGATAAAAACATGGAAGATCTAGTAAAAGAGGCCGTAAATCTACTCGTGAAAAGCCGGTAACAAGAGTGGAGGTACCCTCTTTTATTTTTTTTCAAATAAATACCCACATGGGTATTTATGTTTGGTCAGACAAACATTTCTTGTGCAACTGGGCATCAACCTGTAATATTTATTATGGGAAGGGACTAAATTGTTCCTTACTTTTAGGGGGCAGTCATGGAAATTAGTTTTATCATTACAGTTTTTATTATCGGATTCGTAGGTGCATTTCTATCGGGTATGTTGGGAATAGGCGGAGCCATCATAAATTTTCCGATGCTTTTGTATATTCCTCCGGCGCTTGGTATCGGCCATTTTACAGCACACGAGGTTTCAGGAATAACGGCCATCCAGGTATTTTTTGCCACAATCGGGGGTGTTTTAGCCTACCGGAAGGGCGATTATTTAAATAAAATTCTTATTGCCTATATGGGGATCAGTATTTTGCTTGGTAGTTTTATTGGGGGATTCGTATCTTCGCAATTGCCCGAAAGCGGCATAAATATTGTATACGGTATTCTTGCTTTAATTGCTGTCATTTTGATTTTTATCCCGAAAAAGGGGATTGATAATATCCCGCTCGATCAAGTCCAATTTAATAAATGGCTGGGGGCAATATTGGCATTTATCGTCGGGATTGGAGCCGGCATTGTGGGGGCGGGAGGTGCTTTCCTCTTGGTGCCAATCATGCTTGTTGTTTTAAAGATACCGACCCGGATGACCATCGCCTCATCATTGGCGATTACCCTTATTTCATCTATTGGTTCGATTACCGGTAAAATCACTACCGGTCACGTCGACCTTTTACCTGCGCTGATACTGGTTGTGGCCAGCTTACTGGCGGCGCCAATTGGTGCTAATGCAGGGAAGAGAATGAATACTAAAATTCTGCAAATGATAATGGGGATATTGATTTTGGCAGTGGCCATAAAGGTATGGATGGATATTTTATT